>DATHAN010000195.1:0-11880 GCA_035296645.1 Thermoleophilaceae bacterium | reverse complement strand
GGTCGAGCACGTGCTCGCCACGCAGACCCTGCGCCAGACGCGCCCGAAGTCGATGCGGATCTCCTACCGCGGCGAGCTCGGCTTCGGGGTCACCGCCAAGGACCTGATCCTCGGCACGATCGGGCGGATCGGCGTCGAGGGCGGCGTCGGCTACGCGATCGAGTACGCCGGCGAGGCGATCGAGCGCCTGCCGATGGAGGGCCGGTTCACGATCTGCAACATGACGATCGAGGGCGGGGGACGGGCGGGGATGATCGCGCCGGACGACACGACGTTCGAATGGCTCGAGGGCCGGCCCGCCGCGCCCGACCCGCAGCCCGTCGAGGAGTGGCGCGCCCTGCGCACCGACCCGGGCGCCCGCTTCGACCGCGAGGTCGAGATCGACGCGGGCGAGCTGTCGCCACAGGTCACGTGGGGGACGACGCCGGGCATGGTCGCACCGGTGACCGACGCCGTGCCCGAGCCACGCACGCCGGGCGAGGAGCGGGCGCTCGAGTACATGGCGCTCGAGCCCGGGGTGCCGATCGAGGACATCAGGCTCGACCGCGTGTTCATCGGCTCGTGCACGAACTCGCGCATCGGCGACCTGCGCGCGGCCGCGCGCATGGCCGAGGGTCGGCGCGCGGCGAGCGACGTGCACGCGATGGTCGTGCCGGGGTCGGCTCAGGTGAAGGAGCAGGCCGAGCGCGAGGGCCTCGACGAGGTCTTCCGCCGCGCGGGCTTCGACTGGCGCTCCGCCGGCTGCTCGATGTGCCTCGGCATGAACCCCGACATCCTCGCCCCGGGCGAGCGCTGCGCGTCGACCTCGAACCGGAACTTCGAGGGACGGCAGGGGCGGGGCGGGCGCTCGCACCTCGTCTCCCCGGAGATGGCCGCGGCCGCGGCGATCGAGGGGCGCTTCGTCGACATTCG
Organism: Thermoleophilaceae bacterium; assembly: GCA_035296645.1. GTDB lineage: Bacteria > Actinomycetota > Thermoleophilia > Solirubrobacterales > Thermoleophilaceae > JACCUC01. The sequence goes on along the minus strand of DATHAN010000195.1, from coordinate 10,968 downwards.
CGAGTGGGAGCCGGCGCGCGAGCCGGAGCCGGTGGGGGTCTGACCGTTGAATCGCGTCGCCAAGATCAAGGGCCCGATCTCCGTCCTCGACCGCTCCGACGTCGACACCGACCAGATCATCCCCAAGCAGTTCCTCAAGCGCGTCGAGCGCACGGGCTTCGGCCAGTACCTGTTCTACGACTGGGCCAAAGAGCCGGGCTGGGACCTCGATCCCAACGAGATCCTCGTCACCGGGCGCAACTTCGGCTGCGGCTCCTCGCGCGAGCACGCGCCGTGGGCCCTCCAGGACTACGGCTTCAAGGCCCTGATCGCGCCCTCCTTCGCCGACATCTTCTACTCGAACTGCACGAAGATCGGGCTCGTGCCCGTTCCGCTCCCGGAGGAGGAGGTGCGTGCGCTGTTGGACGCGGGCGAGGCGGAGATCGACCTCGAGGGCGAGGTCGTGCGCGTCGACGGGCGCGAGGTGCCCTTCGACATCGACCCCGACATCCGCCACCGCCTGCTCAACGGGCTCGACGACATCGGGATCACGCTCCAGTCGGCGGACGCGATCGAGACCTACGAGCGCGAGCGGGAGCGGCCGGGGCCGGTCACCACCGCCCTGTGACCCCGCGCCCCGCGCCCCGCGACTGGGACGCCGCGACCTACGACCGGGTCTCGGATCCCCAGTTCGAGTGGGGCCTCGAGGTGCTCGAGCGCCCTCCCGCTCCGCGGCGACGAGACAGTCCTCGACGCGGGGTGCGGCTCCGGGAGGGTCACGCGCGCCCTGCTCGAGCGCCTGCCGCACGGCCGGGTGATCGCGGTCGACGCGGCGCCCGCCATGGTGGCGGTGGCGCGCGAGGCGCTCGGCGACCGGGCCGAGGTGATCGAGGCCGACCTCGTCGAGCTCGAGCTGGCCGAGCCGGTCGACGCCGTGTTCTCGAGCGCCGTGTTCCACTGGGTTCTCGACCACGATCGCCTCTTCGAGCGGGTGCACGCCGCCCTCCGGCCCGGTGGGCGGCTCGTCGCCCAGTGCGGGGGAGAGGGGAACGTCGAGCGCTTCCTCGAGGCGGCGAGCGAAGCCGCCGCCGAGCCTCCCTTCGTTGCGCACCTCATCGGCTGGACGGGGCCGTGGAACTTCCCGGCACCCGAGGAGACGGCCGCCCGCCTCGAGCGGCGGGGCTTCGAGGACGTGCGGTGTTGGCTCGAGCCCCGATGCGCCCGGCCGCCCGATCCCCGCGCGTACCTGACCTCCATCTGCCTCGGATGCCACGTCGAGCAGCTCCCGGACGATCTCCACGGGCCCTACGTCGACGCCGTTCTGAAGCGACTCGGCGAGCCCGTCGAGATCGACTATGTGAGGCTCAACGTCGAGGCGCGGCGGCCGGCGTGAGCCGGCCCGCTCTCTCGGGCGAGGGAAGGCCAGAGGCGCTGGGGCTCGGCGGAGGCATGGTACGTTGCTCCCATGCGCGCCACCATCGATGCTGGCGGCAGAATGGTGATCCCCAAGGCGGTCCGTGACGAGCTCGGTCTTGCGCCCGGACTCAGCTCGAGCTCGAGACGCGCGACGGGATCATCGAGGTCAGCGTGCCCCCCGCACGCGTCCACCTCGAGCGGCGGGGCGACCGGCTCGTTGCCGTCCCCGAGACCGCCGACGCGAGCGCGATCGTCGCGGCGTTCGCGTCGTGGCATGAGAAGCACACGACCGCCGTCGAGCGGATCTCGGACGTGACGGAGTTGGTCGCCCATGCGGAGCTCGAGGCGTACTCGGTGCTCACGCGCCTGCCCGGGTAGATGCGCGTGCCGACCGATGTCGCGGCCTCGTACCTTCGGGAGCAGTTCCCCGGTGAGCGACTCGTCCTGCCGAAGGGCATGCGCGCTGCGCTCGTGAGCCGCCTCGCCGAGCTCGGCCTCCGGGGCGGGCGGTGTACGACGCGTTGATCGGCCTGACGGCCGAAGCGCACCACGAGCCACTGTTCTCCTGCGATCGGCGCGCCGCGCCGACCTATCGCCGCCTCGGCGTGGAGTTCGACCTGCTTTGACGCCTCACCGCATCGTCGCCCTTCCCGGGGACGGCATCGGCCCCGAGGTCACAGCCGCGGCGCTCGAGGTCCTCGACCGCGTCGGCGACTTCGACGTCGAGGAGCGCACCATCGGAGGTGCGTCGATCGACGCGCACGGCACGCCGCTCACCGACGAGACGCTCGAGGCCTGCCGCGCCGCCGACGCGGTCCTTCTCGGCGCGGTCGGGGGCCCACGGTGGGAGTCGACCGACCCGCACGCGCCCCGCCCCGAGCAGGGTCTGCTCGGCCTCCGCAAGGGCCTGGGCCTGTTCGCCAACCTGCGACCCGTCCGCCCGAGCCCCGCGCTCCTCGACGCCAGCCCGCTGCGCCGCGAGCGGATCGAGGGCACCGACCTGCTCGTCGTGCGCGAGCTCACCGGCGGGATCTACTTCGGCGACCGCGGTCGTGACGCCGGCGGGGGCGCCTACGACACCTGCGTCTACTCGGTCCTCGAGGTCGAGCGCATAGCCGAGGTCGCCTTCCGGCTCGCGCGCCGCCGGGTGACGAGCGTCGACAAGGCGAACGTGCTCGAGACCTCGCGGCTGTGGCGAGAGACCGTCGAGCGCTACGCCGGCGACCGCCGTCGCGGCGCGCGCGGCGAGGATGCCGACCCGCGCGAGGACCCGATCGCGCTCGAGCACATGCTCGTCGACAACGCGGCGATGCAGCTCGTCGCCCGCCCGCGCGACTTCGACGTGATCCTGACCGAGAACATGTTCGGCGACATCCTCTCCGACGAGGCGGCGATGCTCACCGGGTCGATCGGGATGCTCCCGAGCGCCTCGCTCGGGGCGCCCGCCGCGCACGGCGTGTTCGAGCCGGTGCACGGGTCGGCGCCCGACATCGCCGGCACCGGTGCGGCGAACCCCCTGGCCGCGATCGGGTCGGTGGCGATGATGCTGCGTCACGGGCTCGGGCGCCCGGAGGAGGCCGGCGCCGTCGAGCGCGCGGTCGACGCGGCGCTCGTCGACGGCCTGCGCACGCGCGACCTCGGCGGCGAGGCGACGACCCGGGAGGCGACCGAGGCCGTCCTGGCCCGCCTCTGAGCCGGGCGCCCCCGGCGCCGCATATCATCTCCGGACCTTGGCCTCGGCGGACTACATCTGGATGAACGGCGAGTTCGTGCCGTGGGAGGAGGCGAAGGTCCACGTCCTCACGCACTCGCTGCACTACGGCACCGCGGTGTTCGAGGGCATCCGGGCGTACGAGACCGAGGGCGGCACGGCGATCTTCCGCCACCGCGACCACCTCGAGCGCCTGCGCCACTCGGCGCGCCTCTACTACATGGAGCTGCCCTACCAGGTCGAGAAGCTGCGCGAGGTGACGCACGAGCTGATCGTCCGCAACAACCTCCGCTCGTGCTACATCCGCCCGCTCGTGTTCCGCGGGCACGGGGCGATGGGGCTCGACCCGCTGTCGAACCCGATCGAGGTGATGGTCGCCGCGTGGGAGTGGGGCGCCTACCTCGGCGACGAGGGCAAGGCGAACGGGATCCGCGCCAAGGTCTCGTCGTGGCGCCGGATCTCGTCGGAGTCGCTCATCCCGCACGCCAAGGCCACCGGGCAGTACCTCAACTCGGTGCTCGCCAAGATCGAGGTCTCGCACGCGGGCTACGAGGAGGCGATCCTCCTCGACGACAAAGGCCACGTGTGCGAGGGGACGGGCGAGAACGTGTTCGTCGTTCGCCACGGGCGCATTGTCACCCCGCCTCAGACCGCGAGCATCCTCGACGGGGTCAACCGCCGGTGCGTGCTCGAGATCGCGCGCGACCTCGGCATCGAGGTCGTCGAGCGCGACATCGCGCGCGCCGAGCTCTCGCTCGCCGACGAGGTGTTTCTCACCGGCACCGCGGCCGAGCTCACGCCGGTGCGCGAGGTCGACGACCGGCCGGTCGGGAGCGGCGAGCCCGGGCCGGTCACCCGCGAGGTGCAGCGGGTCTTCGACGCCGCGCTGTGCGGCGAGGCGGAGCGCTACCGCGATTGGCTCGACTTCGTCGAGGTACCATCGAGGGTGTGATGGGCGCCTCGGGGAGGCGAATTACGGGCGCGGCGACGCGCTAGACCGGCACTCGCGTCGCCGCCGGCCGCCCGTACTCGCTCACGCGCTCTTTCGGAAAGGCGTTCCCACATGGTCCCGCAGGCCCAGCTCTACGACACCACCCTCCGCGACGGCATGCAGGGCGAGAGCATGTCGCTCTCGGCCGCAGAGAAGGTTCGCGTCGCGCACGCGCTCGACGCGCTGGGCGTCCACCTGATCGAGGCCGGCTTCCCGAGCTCGAACCCGAAGGAGGACGCACTGTTCGCGATGCTCGCGCGCGAGCGCTTCGACCACGCGGAGATCGCCGCGTTCGGGATGACGCGCCGGCGCGGCGCTCGCGCCGAGGACGACGAGGGCCTTCGCTTGCTCGCGGACTGCTTTGCGCCGGTGTGCACGGTCGTGGGCAAGACGTGGCGGCTTCACCTCGAGAAGGTCACGCGCGTCGATCCCAAGGAGAACCTCGAGATGATCGCCGACTCGGTCGCCTTCCTGCGCGCGGAGGGCAAGCGCGTCGTCTACGACGCCGAGCACTTCTTCGACGGCTGGCGCGACGACCCCGACTACGCGCTGCGGTGCCTGCGCGCGGCGGCGGAGGCGGGGGCGGAGAACCTGAGCCTGTGCGACACGAACGGCTCGTCGCTGCCGAGCCAGGTGGCCGAGGCGACGGCGGCGGTGGCGGCCGCGTTCGGATTGCCGGCGCTCGCCGGCGGGCGTGACCGCGGGGACGGGACCGCCGGCGGGAACGGCGCGGGGCCGGCCGAGCAGCTCGCGCTCGGCATCCACACCCACGACGACGCGGGCTGCGGGGTGGCCAACGCGCTCGCGGCGGTCGAGCACGGCGCGCGGCTCGTGCAGGGCACGACGAACGGCTACGGCGAGCGCTGCGGCAACGCCAACCTGATCACGATCCTGCCGGCGCTCCAGCTCAAGCTGGGGCTGCGCTGCGTCGAGCCCGACCGGCTCGGACGCCTGACCGAGACCGCCCACCTGATCGACGAGATCTGCAACGTCGCGCCGAACCCCGACCAGCCGTACGTCGGGCGCAACGCGTTCGCCCACAAGGGCGGCATGCACGTCGCCGGCGTCGTCCGCGACGCGCGCACCTTCGAGCACGTCGACCCCGCGGCCGTCGGCAACGACCGCGCCCTGCTCGTCTCCGAGCTATCGGGCAAGGGGACGGTGCACGCGCGCGCCGAGCAGCACGGCATAGCGCTGGACGACGCGACCGCCGGCCGGACGGTCGACCGGCTGAAGGCGCTCGAGTCGTCCGGCTACCAGTTCGAGGCCGCCGACGGGTCGTTCGACCTCCTGATCCGGCGCGAGACGGGGGACTACGAGCCGCTGTTCCGGCTCGAGTCGTTCCGGGTGATCGTCGAGAAGCGCGAGTCGGGTCGCGTCGAGACCGAGGCGACGATCAAGATCTGGGTGAACGGAGAGCGGGTCGTGCGCACGGCCGAGGGCAACGGCCCGGTGAACGCGCTCGACCGTGCCCTGCGCGGCGCGATCTCCGAGACCTACCCGCACCTGAGCGACCTCGAGCTCGTCAACTTCAAGGTGCGCATCCTCGACGAGGCGAAGGGAACCGGAGCGGTCACCAGGGTGCTCCTGGACACGACCGACGGCGTCGAGACCTGGGGCGCGATCGGGGTGTCCGAGAACGTGATCGAGGCGAGCTGGAAGGCGCTCGTCGACTCGCTCGAGGCGGGAATGCTGCCGTGGCGAGCCGCGCGCGCGGGCGTGCCCGGCGGCGCCGCCGAGCCGGCGGAGGACGCGGCGGGCGGCGCCGCGCGCGCCGGGCCGGGCCCGCGGGCGTGAGCGCCGCGCCGGAGCCGATCCCCCTCGCCCGCCCGTTCCTCGGCGAGCGCGAGGAGGAGCTCGTGCTCGCGACCCTGCGCAGCGGCCATCTGTCGCTCGGCCCGCGGCTCGCCGAGTTCGAGCGCGCGTTCGCCGGGCGCCTCGGGGTCGAGCGCGCGTCCGCGGTCTCGAGCGGGACCGCCGGCCTGCACCTCGCGCTGCGCGCGGCCGGCCTCGAGGCCGTTGACGAGGTGGTCACGACGCCGTTCTCGTTCGTCGCGTCGGCGAACGCGATCGTGTACGAGGGCGCGCGCCCGGTGTTCTGCGACATCGACCGGCGCACGCTCGACCTCGACCCGGCGGCCGCCGACGCGGCGATCGGTCCGCGCACCGCCGGGATCCTGCCCGTCCACATCTTCGGCTATCCGGCCGACATGCCCGCCTTCGAGCGGCTGGCCGCCGCGCGCGGGCTGTTCCTCGTCGAGGACGCCTGCGAGGCGCTCGGGGCCGAGCACGGCGACGGCATCCCGGTCGGGGCGCGCGGCAACCTCGCGGTGTTCGGGTTCTACCCGAACAAGCACATGACGACGGGCGAGGGAGGGATGGTCGTGTGCCCCGACGCGGCCACCGAGGCGCGCATCGACAGCGAGCGCAACCAGGGACGCGCCCCCGACATGAGCTGGCTCGACCACGACCGGCTCGGCTTCAACTACCGTCTGTCCGACCTCGCGTGCGCGCTCGGGATCGCCCAGCTCGAGCGCCTCGACGATCTGCTGGCCGCGCGGCGGGCGCTTGCGGCGAGCTACTCCGAGCTCCTCGGGGCCCCCGACCGCCCCGCCGCCCTCGACGGGCTCGAGCTGCCGTGCCCCGACGCCGACGGCGAGCGGCGCAGCCCGTTCGCCTACGTGGTGCAGGCGCCGCCCGACGTCGACCGCGATGCGGTCATCGCCGAGCTCCGCGCCCGCGGCGTCGACTCGAAGCCGTACCTTCCGGCGATCCACCTCATGAGCTTCTATCGCGAGCGCTTCGGCCACCGCGAGGGAGAGCTGCCCGTGTGCGAGGACGTGGCGCGGCGCTCGCTCGCGCTGCCCTTCTTCCCCGGGCTCGCAGACGCGCAGGTCGAGCGCGTGTGCGCGGCCCTCGGCGAGGCGCTCGCCGCCGCGCCGCGCGCCGCCGCGGCGTCAGCCTGACGGCGTGACGAGCGGGCGCACGAGGCACACGTAGCCCTCGCCGAGGTCGGGCTCGACGTGCGGCAGCACGTCGGTCTCCTCGAAGCCGGCCGAGCGGTACAGCGCGCGGGCGGCCGCGTTCTCGATCTCGGTCTCGAGCGCGAGATGGGTGCAGCCGCGCTCGCGGGCGAGCGCGACCGCGTGGGCGAGGAGGGCGCTCCCCACCCCGGCGCGCCGCGAGTCGGGCGCGGTGGCGAGCGCGTCGACGTACAGCGCGCGGGTGGGCGGAGTGGGGCGCAGGCCGTGGAAGACCCGCCACGCGCGCAGCCAGCGCCACGGCGGCAGGCGCGTGAGCGACAGGGCGAGGAAGCTCCGCGCCCGGTGCGCCCCCTCGACGACCGGGAACGCCGCCATGACCCCGGCGACGCGGCCGTCGCGCTCGGCGATCCACACGACCTCGGCGCTCGCGTTGTTTCCGGGGCGGCGGAACGCCGCCGACAGCAGGCGGAGCGCCGCCGCGCGCGAGCCGGCGTAGCGCTCGTAGAGGACGCCGCCGCTCGCGAACAGGAGCGGGACCGCCGCCGCCTCGTCGTCGTCGCGCGCGCGCCGGACGAGCGGCCGCGTCGCCTCCGCGTCCATCGCTCCATGCTAGGCCGCGAGCCGTGGCCGACCTAGACTCCGCGCCCATGTCGCGCTTCTCCGAGCCGCAGGCCGAGGCCTTCCGGGCGCTCAACGCGTCGATCGCCTTCGACGTCCGGCTCGCTCCGTACGACATCGCGCAGTCGCAGGCTCACGCGCGCATGCTCGCGCGGTGCGGGATCATCGCCGCCGAGGACGCGGGAGAGCTCGAGCGGGGGCTCGACCGGGTGCGCGACGAGATCGAGTCCGCGCGCTTCGACGTGCGCACCGACGACGAGGACGTGCACATGGCGATCGAGCGGAGGCTGACCGAGCTCGTCGGGCCCGTGGGGGGGAAGCTGCACACCGCGCGCTCGCGCAACGATCAGGTGGCGACCGACGTCGCGATGTTCGTGCGCGGCCGCGCGCGCATGGCCAGCGACCTCGTCTCCGCGCTCATGGCCACGCTCGCCGACCTCGCCGAGCGCCACCTCGACTGGCCGATGCCCGGCTACACGCACCTCCAGCGCGCCCAGCCGGTGTACCTCTCCCACCACCTGCTCGCGTGGCTGTGGAAGCTCCTGCGCGATCGGAGCCGCTTCGACACCTGTCTCGAGGCGACGGCGGAGCTGCCGCTCGGCTCCGGCGCGCTCGCGGGCGTCAACTTCGAGACCGACCGCGCCTATCTGGCGCGCGAGCTCGGCTTCGAGCGCCCGGCGCGAAACTCGATCGACGCCGTCTCGAGCCGCGACGCCGTGCTCGACTACCTCGCCGCGGCCGCCACCTGCGCGACCCACCTATCCCAGCTCGGCGCCGAGATCGTGCTGTGGTCGAGCGAGGAGTTCGGCTTCTGCGAGCCGAGCGATGCCTTCGCCTCGGGCTCGAGCATCATGCCCCAGAAGAAGAACCCCGACGCGGCCGAGCTCCTGCGCGCCAAGGCGCCGCGGATCGCGGGCCACCTCGTCGCCGTGCACGGCGTCCTGCACGGCCTCCCGCTGACGTACAACAAGGACCTCCAGGAGGACAAGGAGCACCTGTTCGACGCCGCCGACACGCTCGAGCGCTGCCTCGCCGCGGCCGACGGGATGCTCCGCGGCATTCGCTTCCGGCGCGAGCGGCTGGCCGGCGCGGCCGCCGACGAGCTGCTCGCGGCCACCGACCTCGCGGACCTGCTCGTGCGTCGTGGCGTCCCGTTCCGCGAGGCCCACGCCGTCGTCGCGGGACTCGTGCGGGGCGCGCTCCAGCGCGGGGTGGCGCCGTCGCAGCTCGGCGAGGACGCCCTACGGGAGATCGCGCCCTCGCTTTCGACCGGCGACCTCGCGGACGTGCTCGGATCGGGCCGCGGCCTCGACTCGAAGGTGTCCGAGGGCGGGACGGCACTCGACCGGGTGCGCGAGCAGCTACGTGAGGCGCGCGCGGCCCTCGAGGAGCGGGCGGCGTGAGCGCGACGCGCGCCGCGCCGCCGCCGCCGGCGCCCTCCGATCCCTCCACCGCCCCCGACCCCCGCGCGATCCAGTTCTACGCGCGCTCGGTCCACGACGTGGCCCGCGATCTCGTCGGGTGCGTCGTGCGCCACCGCGGCTGCGCCGGGCGGATAGTCGAGACCGAGAGCTATCACGAGACCGAGCCCGCCTGCCACGCGTTCATCGGCGAGACCGAACGCACGCGCCCGCTGCTCGGGCCGCCGGGGGTGGCCTACGTCTACCGCTCGTATGGGATCCATGCCCTGCTCAACGCGGTGGCCGAGGAGGACGGCGTGGGAGCCGCCGTCCTCATCCGCGCGCTCGAGCCGGTCGACGGGCTCGCCGCCATGCGCGCCCGCCGCGGCGTCGCGCGCGACGAGGAGCTCTGCTCGGGCCCCGGGAAGCTGACCGAGGCGCTGGCGATAGGTCTCGAGCTCAACCGGACTCGGCTAACGGGCGGCCCGATCGAGATCCTCCCGCCGCCGGCCGACGCCGCGCCGCCGCGGCTCGTGACCGGCCGCCGCGTCGGGATCACCAGGGCGGCCGAGCTCGAGTGGCGCTTCTGCGACGCCGACAGCAGGCACGTCTCGCGACCGCGCCCCCCGGCGATGCGCTCGGGCGCGCGGCGCGCGGCGGCGACTCAGTAGCCGCTCGGGGTCCCCGTTCCCGAGGACGAGGGGGCGCCGCTCTGCGGCGTCTGATCGCTCCCCGGCGTGGGCGAGCTCGGGGCCTGCGACGGCGCGGGCGGCGTCGGGGCCGGCTCGCTCGCCGAGCCGCCGTAGCCCGCGCCGGCGCCCGCCCCCGCCGCGCCCGCACCGGCTCCCGCCCCGCCGCCGGCAGCCGCGCCCGGCGTCGCCACGCCCGGCGCCGGCCCCGCCGGCTCGGATCGGTCGGGGTTGCGCTCGTCCTCGAGGCGGCCCGCCCCGAGCACGAAGTCCTTCCAGATCTCGGCCGGGTACGTCCCGCCGGCCACCGGCTGACCGCGGTACTCGGTCTTCATGTAGCGGACCTTATCCGGGTACCCGACCCAGACCGCGATCGTGTAGCGGTCGTCGAAGCCGACGAACCACGCATCGCCGTAGTTCTCGGTCGTCCCGGTCTTGCCGGCCACGAACTTGCCTTCCCCGGGGTCGGCCGCCTTGCCCGTGCCCGAGGTCACGACGAGCCGCAGCATGTCGTGCGCCTGCTCGCCGGTCTCCCGTGAGAACACACGCTTCTCGATCCGCTTGTTGCGGTCGCGCGTATCGCCGCCCTTGACCGACTCGATCGCCACGGGACCCATCTCCGACGACGCCATCGTTCCCGAGTGGCGCTCGCCGCGGTTGGCGATCGTCGAGTAGGCGTAGGCCATCTCGAGCGGGGTCACGCCCTGCTCGAGGCCGCCGAGCGTCATCGCCCCGTTCGTGGAGAGCGGCGTGCGGATTCCCATCGCCCTGGCGGTGCGGGCGATGTTCTTCGTACCGACGTCGAGGCCGAGCTCCGCGTACACCGAGTTGTCCGACTTGGCGGTGGCGTCGCGCAGGCTCGTGACCCCGGCGTACTCGTCCTGGTAGTTGTTGACCTCGAACGGGCCCTCTCTGGTCCTCAGGACCTTCTTGCGCGACGCGTAGGTCCGGTCGGGGCTGACACCCTGCTGGAGAGCGGTGATCAGGGTGAACGGCTTGAACGCCGAGCCCGGCTGGCGATGGCCGTTGGTGGCAACGTTGAACGGCTGCCTGGTGAAGTTCTCGCCGCCGACCATCGCCTTGACGCCGCCCGTCTTGTTGTCGATGGCCACGAGCGACGCGCTCGGTCCGCCGTCGGGCAGGTTCGTGTCGATCGCCTCCTGGGCCCGCCGCTGGAGCT
>DATHAN010000194.1:0-3181 GCA_035296645.1 Thermoleophilaceae bacterium | reverse complement strand
ACCACCGCTGCGGCAGCTCATAGCGCGCCTTGACCGCGTCGACGAGCGCCTGCACCGACTCGTCGCTCGCCTCGTTGGCGAGGTTGCGGCTCTGGAGCCAGTGGCCGTAGCCGCGCAGGCGGTCGTCCACCGCCTTGTCGTGGAGCAGCGTGTTGAACAGGTACGCCCGCGTCCGCAGCCCCGGCTCGAGCGCCGCGGTGACCGCCTCGGCGGCCGCGCGGCGGATCTCGCGGCTCGGGGCGGTCAGACGGCTGAGCGCGGCGTCGAGCGGCACGCGCTCGGTTTCGGAAGAGGCGCCGTCCGCCGGGTCCTCGGGCAGCACATCGACCTCGATCGCCGACGTGAGCTCGGAGAAGAGCCGCGCCCATGCGCTCTCTCCGGTCACCCGCTTCTCGGCGAGGACGCGCTCCTCGGGCTGGCTCAGGAGGTGCGGGCGATAGCGCCGTTGGGTGCGCAGGTGATGGCGGGCGAAGTCGAGCCCCTCGGCGCCGAGCAGCTCCTCGGCCCGCGCGTCGTCGAGCGCTGCCCACTCGAGGTCGAAGAAGAGCAGCGCGGTCTCGATCTCCGTCCCGCGCTCGCGCACGCGCTGGAGCAGCGCGCCGCGCGCGGGCTCCTGCGTGTTAGTCGAGAACCACAGCATCGCGTACGAGCCGGTGCGGCCCGCGAGCTCCTGGATCTCGGCGAGCTCGCGCATCGCCGCGACGAGGCCCTCGCCGTCGAGCTCGCCGACCCGCCCCTCGTGCTGCTCGGCGAAGACGCGCGCCCGCCCGGTGGCCAGGTCGAGCAGGCGCTCGACGCCCGCCTCGCCCTCGCCGTCGACGAGCGGGTCGAGGTCCCAGGCGACGTCCCCGGCGTCGCCGGCCATCCGCGTCGTCTCGGCCGCCGTGGTCAAGGGGCGTACCTGCGGTTCGTCGACTCCATCTGCGGCCGGTCGAGCAGGCGCAGCATGTGCTCGACGTGCGGCGCGACGACGCGCCGGCGCGGCGACCCGTTCCGCAGGCCGCGCACCGAGTCGGCCACAGCGAGCGCCGAGACGCGATCGCGCGGGACGGTGCGGGCGAGGTGGAGCGTCCGCCGCAGGGCGCTCGACGCGGGGCGACGGAGCCAGTTGAACCACAGCGCGTTGCGCAGGCCGACCCGGCGGCGGGCGTCGGCGGCGGCCCCGGCCCGGCGCGGGGGATCGTGGTGGGCGACCACGTCGTCGAGGTAGCGGATCTCCCACCCGGCGCCCGCCAGGTCACAGGCGAGCCATTCCTCCTCGCCGCCGATCGTTACGCTGCGCTCGAAGCCTCCGACCGCCTCGAAGGCCTCACGACGGAAGATCACCGCGCATGCCAGGAAGCCGAGCAACGGCGTACCGGGGAGCGAGGGGTCGCCGGGGAGCGGGCTGCCGCGCAGCTCCCCGCAGATCGGGTCCTCGCGCTCGTCGTCGCCAACGAGGATGCGCGCGTGGATCGCCCCGAGGCGCGGGTGGCGGTCGAAGGCCTCGGCCGCGCGCGCGAGCGCACCGGGCGCCCACCACGAGTCGTCGTCGCTGAACGCGACGTACGGGGTGTCGACGTGCTCGACGCCGAGATTACGTCCCGCTGCGCCGAGGTTCTCGTCGAGGGCGACGACCTCGACAGAGGGGAACTCCCGGCGCACCGCCTCAACCGTCCCGTCGCTCGAGGCGTTGTCGACAACGACGATCGGCGGGCCCTCGGGCAGGGCGGTGAGCTCGGAGAGGCCCCGCAGCGTGCGGTCGGCCCGGTCGTGGGTCAGCATCACCACCGAGACTCGGTCGCTCTCGCTCCTCTCGCCTGCTTCCATCGTCAGGCTCGCTTACCCGGCGGGAAGGAACTCGCAACACGCGGGCGAATCCGGGGGGCGTGTCGCGCCCCGTCACCACCCAGGTCGCCACGCTCTCGAGCGAGATCCGCGAGCGCTTCGACGACTTCTCTCGCTCGCAGAAGGACGTCGCCCGCTACATCGTCGACCATCTCGACGAAGCCGCCTTCCACACCGCCGAGGAGCTCGCCCGGCGGGCCAACACCTCGAGCTCGACCGTCGTGCGCTTCGCCCAGGCGCTCGGGTTCGACGGCTTCCCGGGGCTTCAGGCCGCCGCCCGCGAGGAGTACCGGCGCTGGCGCGAGAACCCCGAGACGGGGGTGGAGCCGCTTCCCTCGGCGCCGCTCTTCCCGCTCGACGCGACGGAGTTCGAGGCCTCGCTCGCCTCGGACCACGCGAACCTCGAGGAGACCGCGCGCCAGGTCGACCGGGACGAGGTGGAGGCGGCCGTCGACCTGATCTCGCGCGCCGAGCGGATCGTCGTGTGCGGGACCGACCAGATGGCGTTCTTCGCCAGCTACCTGCGCCACCTGCTGCTGCTGCTCGACCTGCGCTGCGAGGTCGTGGCGAGCGCGAACCAGGAGGCGCTCGCGCGACTCGGGAAGATCGAGGAGTCGACGCTGCTCATCGCCTTCTCCGCTGGGCGGGCGCACCCGCTCGTGGCGCGCGCGCTCAAGTTCGCGCGCCACCGCGGTGCCGACACGGTCGCGGTGTGCGACGCGACCCTGGGCGAGGCGGCGAAGCTCGCTCGCCATCGCATCTACTACTCCTCCGACAGCCCTGGCTACGTGCGCTCGCACACCGCGCTGCTCGGGCTCGTGCAGGCGCTCGCCTACGGTGTGTACGCGCGCGACGAGTCGGTCTACGCCGACCGCATCAAGGCGTTCCGGCTGAAGTAACGCGGACGCCGGCCGCGGGCGACCTCGTGGCTACCATCTGAGCCGTGCCCGACGTCGCCACGCACCGCGTCAAGACCGGCCTTGCCGAGATGTTGAAGGGCGGCGTGATCATGGACGTCGTCACGCCCGACCAGGCACGCGTGGCCGAGTCGGCGGGCGCCGCGGCGGTCATGGCGCTCGAGCGCGTGCCCGCCGACATCCGTTCCGCCGGCGGGGTCGCGCGCATGTCGGACCCCTCGATGGTCGACGGGATCAAGGAGGCCGTGACCATCCCGGTGATGGCCAAGGCGCGCATCGGCCACTTCGTCGAGGCCCAGGTCCTCGAGGCGCTCGAGATCGACTACATCGACGAGTCCGAGGTGCTCACGCCGGCCGACGAGGCGAACCACATCGACAAGTGGGCGTTCAAGGTCCCGTTCGTGTGCGGCGCGACCAACCTCGGCGAGGCGCTGCGG
>DATHAN010000193.1:0-2908 GCA_035296645.1 Thermoleophilaceae bacterium | reverse complement strand
CAGGAGGGCCTCGAGCTCGTGCCGGACGAGCGCCTCGGGGAGGTGACGATCGCCTACGAGCCGGTGTGGGCGATCGGCACGGGCCGCGTGGCGACCCCCGAGCAGGCGCAGGAGGCGATCGGCTTCGTGCGCGCGCTCGTGGCCGACCGCTCGCGCCCGGCGGCCGAGCAGGTGCGGATCCTGTATGGCGGGAGCGTCAAACCCGACAACGCCGGCGAGATCCTCGCCCAGCCCGACGTCGACGGGGCGCTCGTGGGCGGCGCGAGCCTCGAGGCGGCGAGCTTCGCGGAGCTCGTCGCCGCGGCGGCGGGGCGGTGAGCGCGGAGGGCCCTTCGCAGGGCCGGGGGCGGGGCGAAACCTCAGCCTTGGAAGGGCTCCCGGACGGCCCCGGCGCGCCTCCCGTGCCGGCGGTGAGCCTCGTGGTGCTCGACGGATGGGGCTTGGCCCCGCCCGGGCCGGGGAACGCCGTGTCGCTCGCCGAGACGCCGGTGTTCGACGCGCTGTGGGAACGATGCGCCCACACCGAGCTCACGACGAGCGGCGGCGCGGTCGGGCTCCCGGCGGGACAGATGGGAAACTCCGAGGTCGGCCACCTCAACCTCGGAGCGGGAGCGGTCATGGAGCAGGACCTCACCCGCATCGACGAGGCGATCGCCGACGGGTCGCTCGCACGCAACGACGCGCTGCGACACGCGTGCGCCCGCGGACGCGAGGCGGGGCGCCTCCACCTGCTCGGGCTCGTGTCGGACGGCGGCGTCCACTCCGCGCTCGAGCACTTGGAGGCCTTGATCGAGCTCGCGGCCGTCGAGGAGGTGCCCGACGTGGTAATCCACGCGTTCACCGACGGTCGCGATACGGCGCCCGACTCGGGCAGCGGGCATCTCGAGCACCTCGAGCGCGTGCTCGGCCGGGCCGGCGCGGGGCGCGTCGGGACGGTCACCGGCCGCTACTACGCGATGGACCGCGACCGCCGATGGGAGCGGACGCGCGCCGCCTACGACGCGATCGTCCACGGCGAGGGGGAGAGTCGCCACGCGCACTCGGGCGCCGAGGCCGTCGCCGCCGCCTACGCGCGCGGGGAGACCGACGAGTTCGTGCAGGCGACGCTCGTGGGGGACGAGGCACGCGTACGACCGGGCGACGCGGTCGTCTTCTTCAACTTCCGCCCCGACCGCGCGCGCCAGCTCACGCGGGCGCTCGGCGAGCGCGACTTCGACGAATTCGACCGCGGCGACGCGCCCGAGGTGCACCTGACGACGCTGACCGAGTACAACGAGGACTGGAGCTACCCGGTCGCCTTCCCGCCCGCGCGCCCGGAGACCACTCTGGCCGCCACGCTCGCCGAGCGCGGCATCGCCCAGCTCCATGTCGCCGAGACCGAGAAGTACGCGCACGTGACGTACTTCTTCAACGGCGGCGAGGAGCACCCGTACCCGGGCGAGGACCGCCGTCTCGTCGACTCACCGCGCGAGGTACCGACCTACGACCACAAGCCGGAGATGAGCGCGGCGGCCGCCGCCGACGCGTTCGCACAGCTCTGGCGCGGCGGCCACTACGGCTTCGGGATCATCAACTTCGCCAACCCCGACATGGTCGGCCACACCGGCGTGATCGAGGCGGCGGTGGCGGCGATCGAGGCGGTCGACCGCTGCCTCGGCCGGGTGGTGGCGGCAGTCCACGAGGGCGGCGGCGCGTGCGTCGTGACCGCCGACCACGGCAACGCCGACCACATGCTCGAGCCCGACGGCAGCCCCAACACGGCTCACTCGCTCAACCCCGTGCCGCTGATCGTGACCGCTGCCGTCGGGGCCGTCCGCGACGGCGGCGTGCTGGCCGACGTCGCGCCGACCGTGCTCGCCCTCCTCGGTCTCGACCAGCCCCGCGCGATGACCGGGAGACCGCTTATCGCCCCGCCACGGTGACCCGCTCCGTGCCCTCCTCAAGCTTGACAGGTATGCACTCAGGTTTTATACTCGTCGCCAGTACCGATTGCACCTGAGTAAGGAGGTAGGGAGAGATGACCTTCCTGATGAGGCCGGACCCGTTCGGCTCCGAGGTCAACCGGCTGTTCAACACTCTGCTCGCGCCCGAGGGACGGTCCCAGCCGTGGAGCCCCGCGATGGACCTCGTCGAGGCGGGCGACCACTACGTCCTGCGCGCCGACCTGCCGGGCATGAGCGAGCACGACGTGTCGATCGAGATCAACGACAACGTCCTGACGATCTCCGGCGAGCGCCGTGACGAGCGCGAGGAGGAGCGCCAGGGCTGGCACCGCGTCGAGCGCAGCTTCGGGCACTTCAGCCGCTCGCTGACGCTGCCCGAGGGCATCGACCCGAACGCCGTCACCGCCGCGTTCGACAAGGGCGTGCTCTCGATCACCGTCCCCAAGCCCGAGGAGCGCAAGCCGCGCCGCGTCCAGATCAGCGCGAGCGGCTCGCAGGACGAGGGCGGCGAGGCCCGGCGGACCCTCGACGGCACGGCGACCGAGCGCACGAACGACCCTGACGGCGCGGGGACCGAGCGCAGCGGCGAGGCGCAGGCCGCGGCGGCGTGACCTCTCGGCACGGGGCGCTCCCGCCGGGTCGGAGCGCCCCGCCCGCGCCGTGACGCGGCGGGCGCCGGCGGGCGGCGCACTAGGCTCGATTTGTGGCGCCCGCGTCGCCTTCCACCGTGCAGGACACGGCGTTCGCGATCGCGCACCGCGACGGAGCGGCGCGCGCCGGCGTCCTGTGCACCGCGCACGGCGAGGTCCGTACGCCCGCCTTCCTCCCGCTCGCCTCGCACGCCACCGTGCGGTCGCTGGCGGCGGCCGAGGTCGCCGAGCTCGGCTACGACATGGTGCTCGGCAACACCTTCCACCTGTTCATCCAGCCGGGCCCCGAGCAGATCGCCGCGCTCGGCGGGCTGC
>DATHAN010000192.1:0-19038 GCA_035296645.1 Thermoleophilaceae bacterium | reverse complement strand
CCTCCGACGTCGGCCAGCACCAGATGTGGTGCGCGCAGTACTACCACTTCCCGGCCCCGCGCCGGTGGATCAACTCGGGCGGGCTCGGGACGATGGGCTTCGGCCTGCCCTCGGCGCTCGGGGCTCAGGTCGCGTGCCCCGGCCAGACCGTCGTGTGCCTCGCGGGCGACGGCTCGCTCCAGATGAACATCCAAGAGCTTGCGACGTGCGTCACCGAGGGCGTGCCGGTCAAGGTCTTCCTGATGAACAACCACTACCTCGGCATGGTTCGCCAGTGGCAGGAGCTCTTCTGGGACCGTCGCTACTCCGGGGTCGACATGGGCAGCGTCCCCGACTGGGTCAAGCTCGCCGAGGCGTACGGGGCGACCGGGGTCCGGGCGACCGACAAGGGAGAGCTCGTCGACGCGATGAGGACCGCGCTCGAGACCGAGGGCCCGGTCGTGCTCGACGTCCAGGTGACCAAGGAGGAGAACTGCTATCCGATGATCCCCGCCGGCCAGGCGGCGCGGGACATGGTGGGGTAGGCGATGGGCGAGGACGTCGCTCCCCAGGCGGTCCTCGACCTCGACGAGCTCGGGGTGCCCGGCGGGCGCCACACCGGCCGCCGCCACATCCTCTCGATCCTCGTCGAGAACAAGCCGGGCGTGCTGGCGAGGATCTCGGGTCTCTTCTCGCGGCGCGGGTTCAACATCGACACGCTCGCCGTCGGGCCGACCGACGACCCGCGCATCTCCCGCATCACGCTCACTGTCGACGGGGCCAAGCACCCGATCGACCAGGTCACCAAGCAGCTACACAAGCTCGTCAACGTGCTGAAGATCCGCGACCTCGAGCCGGGCGAGACGGTGGCGCGTGAGCTCGCCCTGTTCAAGCTCGCCGCCGAGGGCGAGGCGCGCGGCCAGATCATGCAGTTCGCCCAGATCTTCCGCGCGAACGTGATCGACGTGTCGAAGCGGTCGCTCACCGTGGAGGTCACGGGGACCGACGACAAGATCGAGGCGTTCGAGGAGCTCGTGCGGCCGTTCGGGCTCGTCGAGATGGTCCGCACGGGCGAGATCGCGGTCTCGCGCGGGCGCACGACGACCTAGTGGCGCGGGCCGGAGCGCGCGGTCCAGCGGCCGGCGCGCCCGGCGCCGAGGCACGACCGGCACCGCGAGCGCTCGTCTTGCCGGAGGCGGTTCGGGCGACGCTTCGAGAGCGGCTCGAGCGCGGCGTGCGACGAGCGCGGCGCGAGCGGCGACCGATCGTGGCGAGCGCGTCGTTTCCGCTCGACCCGGCGATCGACGTGTCGGCCGCGGTCCTGCGCTCCCGCCTGCCCGGCGATCGGAGCTTCTGCTTGGAGCAGCCCGATCGCGGCGGCTTTGCGCTCGCCACCATCGGTGCCGCGGCCATGATCGAGGCACGCGGGCCGGACCGGTTCCGCGCGGCCGGCGACGCGGCGCGCCGACTCGCTGTCGGCGCCCTGCGCGACGAGCTGGCCGACGACGAGCTCGCCCCGCCCGCCGCGGGACCCGTACTCGTCGGCGGGTTCGCGTTCGTCCCTCGGGGCGGCGCCGCGCCCGAGTGGGAGGGGCTCGCCCCGGCGCAGCTCGTCCTCCCCGAGCTGGCGCTCGCACGCGCCGCGGGCGAGGCCCGGATCACGCTGGCCGCGGCCCTTGACGGCGACGAGGCGCCGGAGGCGATGCTCGAGCGCCTCGAAGGGCGGGTTGCGACACTCGACCCGTGGGCGGAGATGCCGCTAATCGATCCCGATCCGGTGGGCTCCCCGCGCGTGGCTGGCGCCGCACCGCCGGAGCACTACGAGGGCGCGGTCGCCCGCGCGGTCGAGCGGATCCTCGCGGGCGAGCTCGAGAAGGTCGTGTTGGCTCGCGAGGTGCGCGTGCACGCCGGGCACGAGCACGACGCGGGCGCCCTTTTCGGAGCGCTGCGCGCGGCGTTTCCCGCCTGCTACTGCTACCTGGTCGGGGCGCCCGGCCTCGCCTTCGCCGGGGCGAGCCCCGAGCTGCTCGTCCGCCGCGAGGGCGCGCGCGTCCAGACGGTCGCCCTGGCCGGTACGGCGCGGCGCAGCGCGGACCCGGCCGTCGACCGCCACCTCGGCGAGCAGCTCTTGGCGAGCGACAAGGACCGCGCCGAGCAGGCAATCGTGGCGCGCAGGATCGAGCAGCGCCTGCGACCGGTGAGCGTGTGGGTGGCCGCCGGCGAGGAGCCGTCGCTCGTGCGGGTACAGAACGTCCAGCACCTCGCGACGGCGATCCGGGCCCAGCTCGTCGAGCCGCGCTCGACGCTCGAGCTCGCGGAGCTTCTGCATCCCACCCCCGCCGTGGGGGGTGAGCCGTGGGAACGCGCGGAGCCGCTCATCCCCGAGCTCGAGGGCCTCGACCGCGGGTGGTACGCGGGCCCTGTGGGCTGGACCGACTTCGCCGAGGACGGCGAGCTGTGCGTGGCGCTCCGCTGTGCGCTCCTGCGCGGTCGCACCGCGCACCTCTATGCGGGCGACGGGATCGTACGTGATTCCGTCCCGCCCGAAGAGCTCGCCGAGACGGAGGCCAAGCTCGCCGCGCTGCTCCCGCTCTTGAGCTAGGGGCGGCGACGCGAGCCGGGCCCGCGTCTCGCGTCAGAGGTCGTCCGGGCCTCGAGCTGCTCGATGACCCTTGCGACCAGCTCGCGGTGAAGTGCGACGTTGCGCTCGCGGTTGGTGCGGACCTCGATCAGGCCCGGCTCCGCGGCGCCCGCCCGCACCTCCTCCCGGGTCTCGGCGAGCGTGTGCCGCAATCCGAGCCCGTGCGCCAGTCGAGCGAGGTCGACGCCGCTCGGCGTGGCGACGAGCTGCTCGTAGGCCGCGCGGTCGGCGTGCTCGGCCACCGGCAGGAAGTCGAAGATGCCGCCGCCGCCGTTGTCGACGCACGCGATCGTCAGCTCGAGGCCCAGCCGTCGCGCGGCCAAGAGCGCGCCGACGTCGTGGATCAGGGCGAGCTCACCGGTTACGAGGAACGCGTGTCCCCCCGCGGCCGCGGCCGCCCCGAGCGCCGACGAAACGGTCCCGTCGATCCCGTTCGCGCCGCGGTTCGCGAGCAGCCGGACCGGCGCGTCGAGCGGCGGGAAGAACGCCTCGACGTCGCGGATCGGCATCGATGAGGCGATCCACACGACGGCGCCCGCGGGCAGCGCCTCGGCGAGCGCGGTGTACGCCTTCGGCTCGAACGGGTCGGGTATCGCGGCCAGAGCCGGGGGGACGAGCGCATCGGCCGCGCGCCAGGACGCGACCCACGCCGGGTCGCTCGGGCGGCGCCGGGCGCCCCGCGCCGAGAGCGCGTCCACCAGCGCGCGGCACGCGAGCAGCGGATCGGCCACCAGCAGCTCGTCGGCCGCTCGGGTCGGCTCGTGCCAGGCGGCGTGCGGGTCGAGCACCACCTGGCGCGCCTCGCCGAGCCACGCCCGCAGCGGCTTCGAGGTCGGCGTGTCGCCGATGCGGATCACGAGGTCCGGGCGGTGCGCGTCCGCCCAGCCCGGCGTCCGCAGCAGCACGTCGTAGTGGGCGACCACGTGCGAGCGGTCGTGGTGACCGCAGCGGGCGCCCGAGGTCGGCTCGGCGAGCACGGGCCATCCGGCGGCGCGGGCGAGATCGGCCGCAGCCTCCGCGACCTCGCGGGCGTGCGGGGTGCCCCCGACCGGCCCGCACACGATCGCCCCGCGTGGGGCGTCGGCGATCGCGTCCGCGAGCTGCGAGACGGCCGGCTCCGCGAGCGCGCGCGGCGACTCCCCGACGGTCACCCACGGACGCCCGTCCGGGCGCCCGGCCCAGTCCGCTGGGTCGAGCGCCTCGGGCACGGGGGCGAGCGGCTCGCGCAGCGGGAAGTTGAGGTGCACGGGCGCGGGGCGCCCGCCCCGCGCGGTCGCCCACGCGCGGCACGCAAGCGCCCGGTGGTGCACGGCGCTCTCGCGTCCCGGCTCGAGGTTCCCCACCTCGACGAACCACTTCGCGGCCGCCCCGTACAGCTCCAGCTGGTCGATCGACTGGCCGGCACCGACCTCGCGCAGCTCGGGCGGGCGGTCGGCGGTGAGGACGATCAGCGGGACCCGCGCCTCACGCGCCTCGACGACCGCCGGGAGGAAGTTGGCCGCCGCGGTGCCCGAGGTGCAGGTTAGGGCGACGGGCCGCCCGCTCGTCTTGGCGATCCCGAGCGCCATGAACCCCGCGACGCGCTCGTCGACGACCGACCACGTGTGGATGCGCGGCTCCGCCGCGAGCGCGAGCAGGAGCGGCGCGTTGCGGGACCCCGGCGAGGCGACCGCGTGCTCGACGCCGCAGCGCGCGAGCTCGTCGACGAACGCCTCGACCGGGGCGTACGTGCGGTTGGTCGGCATCAGCGGTCCCGGGGCGTGCTGGCGGCTGCCAACGTTCGCTCGGTGCCGTCCGCTGCCGCTCCCGAGGTCGTGCTCGTGCCGGGGTTCATGCAGGGACCGGCGTCGTGGTCGCCGGTGATCGAGCGCATCCATCGACGCTACCGTGCCCTCGCGCTCGACCACCGCGCGCACGACCGCGAGGGACGCCTCGCGGAGATCGAGCGCGCCGCTCCGCCGGGCGCGGCGGTCGTCGGCTACTCGCTCGGCGGGCGCCTCGCCCTGCACGCCGCGCTGCGGGCGGCGGGCCGCCCCGGCCGCTTCGCGGCGCTCGTCACGCTCGGGACCAGCGCCGGCCTCGAGTACGAGGTCGAGCGCGAGCGCCGCCGTGCCGCGGATCGCGAGCTCGCGGACTGGATCGAGCGCGCGCCGATCGAGGTGGTCGTCGAGCGGTGGGAGCGCACCCCGGCGCTCGGCGGTCAGCCGCCCGAGCTCGTGACCGCCCAGCGCGCCGACCGGCTCTCGCACGCGCCGGGAGATCTGGCCCGCCTCCTCCGCAGCGCCGGCCAGGGCGCCATGGCGCCGGTGTGGGACCGGATTCCCCGGCTCGAGCTCCCGCTCCTCGCGCTCGCCGGAGAGCGCGATCAGCGCTACGTCGCCGCGGCCGAGCGGATCGCCGCGCTCGCTCCCCGCGCCCGGGCGCTGAGCATCCCCGGCGCCGGCCACGCCGCACACCTCGAGCAGCCCGACGCCTTCGCGCGGGCGTTACACGAGTTCCTCGACGACCACCTGGGCGAGCGCGGCCGCGCCGACCGTGACGCCTAGTCCCGGGCCCTGCGGCACGGCGAGCAGCCCCGCCGACGGGCGCGGCAGCGCGTCGGCGAGCTCGGCGTCGAACAGCTCGAGCGTGGCGAGCCCGCAGGCCAACGACACGTCCTCGGAGGCCGCGAGCTGGAGCGCCGCGGCGATGCCCCACGGCCCGTCGAGCGTGCTCGACAGGAACGGCTCGAGGCCGCGCTCGCGCGCCGCGCGCATGGTCGCGCGCGCCGCGCTGAAGCCGCCCGTCGCCGCGAGCTTGATGTTGACCGCGTCGCAGGCCTGGATCTGCGCCGCGTCCTCGACGTCCTCCGGCGTCGCCACCGACTCGTCGGCGGCGATCGGGAGGCGCAGCTCGCTCCGGACCTCGGCGA
Organism: Thermoleophilaceae bacterium; assembly: GCA_035296645.1. Classification (GTDB taxonomy): domain Bacteria; phylum Actinomycetota; class Thermoleophilia; order Solirubrobacterales; family Thermoleophilaceae; genus JACCUC01. Next base: position 13,507 of record DATHAN010000192.1, on the reverse strand, counting down.
GCTCCGCGAGCGTCCGGCATGGCTGCTCGACGAGCTCGATGTCGTGCGCGGCGATCGCCGGCAGGCGCTCGATCGCCTCCGCGACCGACCACGCGCCGTTCGCGTCGACTCGCAGGGCGGGCCACGAGCCGATCGCCGCGCGCACGGCGGCCACACGCTCGGGGTCGTCGGGCAGGCCGACCTTGAGCTTGAAGCACTGGTAGCCGGCGCGGGCGCCCTCGCGCGCGGCGGCCGCCACCTCCTCGGGTGGGCCGGCGGGGAGCGTGCGGTTGACCGGGATCGCCTCGGCGCCGGGCTCGCCGAGCGCGCGACCGGCCCGCCGCGCCTCGAGGTCGAGCCGGGCCATCTCCTCGGCGGCGCGCGCCTGGGGCGGCGCGGCGCCGTCGGCGAGCGGGTCGCCGTTCTGGAGCGCGTCGGCCACCCGCCCGAGCGGAACGCCGTCGTAGGGCTCGAACGGCGCCGCCTCGCCGAAGCCCTGCGCGCCGTCGTCGTCCTCGAGGCGCAGGACCAGCAGGTCGCGCGCGGCGACCACGCCGGAGGCGGTGGCGAACGGCTCGCGGAAGGGAATCGACAGCCGCAGGAGCGAGCGCCTCACGACGCGAGCACCCCCGCGGTGAGCAGCCCGGACACGATGGCGAGCAGGCCGCCGGTCCGTCCGAGGGCGGAGTTGAGCGACGGCCCGTCCCGGCGCGTGAGCACGGTGCGCACGACCGGCGCGGCCAGCGGCGCGGCGGCGAGCGGCAAGAGGATCCATGCGGAGAACGAGCCGGCCACCCACAGCGCCACGGGTCCGACGAACGCCACGGCGACCGCGGCGGCGTACAGTCGCGCCGCACGCTCGCGCCCGAGCTTGACCGCGAGCGTTCGCTTGCCGGCGCGGCGGTCGGTGTCGATGTCGCGCACGTTGTTGACGATCAGGATCCCCGCCGCGAGCAGCCCCACCGGCACCGACAGCGCGAACGCATCGCCCGACAGGCGCTCGGTCTGCGCGAAGTAGGACCCGACGACCGCAACGACGCCGAAGAACAGGAACACGAAGAGCTCCCCGAGGCCCTCGTACCCGTAGGGCCGGGGGCCGCCGGTGTAGAGCACGCCCGCGAGGATCGAGAGCGCCCCCACCACCAGCAGCTCCCACCCGGCGACGGCGACGAGGTACGCGCCGGCGGCCACCGCCACGCCGAAGGCGACGTAGGTGCCGACGAGAACGCGCCGCGGCGGCAGCAGGCCGCCGCTCGTCACTCGCACGGGGCCGAGCCGGTCCTCGGTGTCGGTGCCGCGACGGGCGTCCGAGTAGTCGTTGGAAAGGTTCGTCCCGATCTGGATGAACACGCTGCCGACGAGCGCCGCCACGAGCACGAGCGGCCGGAAAACGCCCTCGGAGGCGGCGAGCGCGGTCCCCACCACGACGGGGGCGACTGCGGCCGGGAGCGTGCGCGGGCGCGCCGCCACCAGCCACAGCCTGAGCGTCCCGGCGACCGCCGGCGCTCGAGCCGACTCCAGCGTCCCGCTCACGGACGCCGGGGGAAGCGGCCGAAGTTCGGCGAACGGCGCTCGACGTAGGCGTCGCGGCCTTCCTGCGCCTCCTCGGACCCGTAGAAGAGCAGGTTCGCGTCGTGCGCGAGCTGCTGGATCCCGGCGAAGCCGTCCTCGTGGGCGTGGAAGCTCGCCTTGAGCAGTCGCAGGGCGAACGGCGACAGGGCGAGCATCTCGCGGCACCAGCCCACCGTGTGCTCCTCGAGCTCCTCGAGCGGGACGACGGTGTTGACGAGGCCCATGGCGAGCGCCTCGTCGGCCGGGTAGCGGCGGCACATGAACCAGATCTCCTTGGCCTTCTTCGGGCCGACGAGCTCGGCGAGCACGCTCGCCCCGAAGCCGCCGTCGAAGCTCCCGACGCGCGGCCCGACCTGGCCGAAGACCGCGTTGTCGGCGGCGATGGTCAGGTCGCACACGAGGTGGAGCACATGCCCGCCGCCGATCGCGTAGCCCGCGACCATGGCGACGATCGGCTTGGGCAGCCGGCGCATCTGCACGTGGAGGTCGGTGACGTGGAAGCGGCCGACCGCGCCCGGGCCGGCGGTGGGGTCAGTGAGGTAGCCGGAGTCGCCGCGCACGCGCTGATCGCCGCCCGAGCAGAAGGCGAGCGGGCCCTCGCCGGTTAGGACGATGGCGCCGATCGAGGTGTCCTCGCGCGCGTGCTCGAGCGCAGCGGAGATCTCCATCACGGTCTGGGGGCGGAAGGCGTTGCGCACGTCCGGCCGGTCGATCGTGATCTTGGCGATGCCCTCGGCGAGCTCGTACCGGATGTCTCCGTACTCGTCCCCGCCGTCGGGCGCCCGCCACTCGAGCACGGAGCGAATCTGTCGCTCGGCCTGCGCCATTGCGGCGCCTACCATAGTTCCCCTTGGACGACCCGGTTCGCCGCCAAGCACGCGAGCGCCCGCACCGCCTCGCGCTGCGCGCGGGCGGGCGCGAGCTGGCCTGCGCCGAGCTCGACGCGGCCGCCGACCGGGCGGCGCGGGCGCTCGCCGCCGCGGGCGTAGGGCCCGGCGACCGAGTGGCGACGACCCTGCCGTCGGGCCTCGGCTTCGCCGTCCTCCTGCACGCCGCACCGCGCGCCGGGGCCGTGCTCGTGCCGCTTCCGCCGCGGGCGCCGGCACCCGAGCGCGAGCGACTGCTCGAGCTTTCGTCTCCGCGGCTCGTGGTCGAGACCCCGCTGGAGGAGAAGACGGTCGAGCCCGCGCCCTCCGTGGAGCTCCACGACCTCGACCCCGACGTCCCGCACACCCTCCTCTTCACCTCCGGCACCACCGGTGCTCCGAAGCCCGTCGAGCTCACGCTCGCCAACCACCTCGCCAGCGCTCGCGCCTCCGTTGCCAACCTCGGCGTGGACCCAGACGATCGCTGGCTGTGCGTGCTGCCCGTCCACCACGTCGGGGGACTCGCCATCCTCATCCGCTCCGCCGTCTACGGCACGGCGGCGATCGTCCACCAGCGGTTCGAGACCGAAGCGGTCAAGGCAGCCCTCGAGTCGGGGGAGGCGACCCTCGTCTCGCTCGTCGCGACCCAGCTCCGACGCCTCGCCGAGGCGGGTTTGGCACGCGCGCCCGCGCTGCGCGCCGCTCTCGTCGGCGGAGGGCCGGTCCCGCCCGACCTGCTCGCCTGGGCGGCCGAGCGGGGGTTGCCCGTGCTTCAGACCTACGGGATGACGGAGACGGCGTCCCAGGTCGCCACTCTGCCCGCGGCCGAGGCGCTGGCCCACGCCCGAAACGGCTCCGCGGGCCGGCCGCTCCCCGGCGTCGAGTTGCGGATCGACGGCGCGACCGGCGAGATCCTCGTGCGCGGGCCGTCGGTCGCGCCCGGCGCGCTCGCGACCGACGGCTGGCTCCACACCGGCGACCGCGGGCACCTCGACGCCGACGGCTACCTGTGGGTCGAGGGGCGCCTCGACGAGACCATCGTGACCGGTGGCGAGAACGTCGCCGCCGCGGAGGTCGAGGAGGCACTCGAGTCGCACCCCGCGGTCGCCGAGGCGGCGGTGGCCGGCCGCCCCGACCCCGAGTGGGGGCAGGCAGTCACCGCCTACGTCGTGCTCGATGGGCGCGCGGAGCCGAGCGACGCCGAGCTCATCGCGCACTGCCGCGAGCGGCTCGCGCCCCACAAGGCGCCCAAGGCCATCCACCGTGTCGACCGGCTGCCGCGCACCGACTCGGGCAAGGTCGCACGCGTACGGCTCGACGGGCTCGAGACGTCGCCGCGAGTGCCCAGGCCACCCGACGGGTAGGGACCTCAGCGATCGACGTCGACGAGAGGAGGAGCATGGCCCAGAAGCTGAACGCGCAGGACCTGAGCATCCGCAGCGAGGCGTTCGAGGCGCACGGCTCGATCCCCGCGCGGCACACGACCGAGGGCGAGGACGTCTCGCCGGCGATCGAGTGGAGCGGCGTCCCCGACGGCACCCAGGCATTCGCGCTCGTCGTGCACGATCCCGACGCCCCGCTCGTCGACGGGTTCACCCACTGGGTCGCCTACAACATCCCCGCCGATACCGAGGGGCTTCCGGAGGGCGCCGGCGACGAGGTGACGCACGGGGTCAACTCGACCGGGAACGAGGGCTACATGGGCCCCGCACCGCCTGAGGGCCACGGCAAGCACCACTACTACTTCTGGGTCTATGCCCTCGACGAGGACCTCGAGCTCGAGCCGGGCCTCGACCGCCGCTCGCTGCTCGACCGCATCGAGGATCACGTCATCGAGCAGGCGCGGACGATCGGGACGTACGAGCGCTAGCGGGCTGGCCGCGCGGTGCCGGCGCGGCGGCCGACCACCTCTGAGCGGCGCCACACCGGCACGGCACCGCGCCCGAACCAGGGCGCCTATGCGGTTACAGTCCCGCCGATGATCTACGACTCCGAGGCCGACCTCTCTCACCTCGACGGCAAGACCGTGGCCATCCTCGGCTACGGCTCGCAGGGCCACGCCCACGCGCTCAACCTCAAGGACTCGGGCGTCGACGTGGTGGTCGGGTTGCGCGAGGGCTCGAGCTCCGTGCAGCACGCCCGCGACAACGGCCTCGCGGTTGAGCCGGTCGCGGACGCCGCGAGCCGCGGCGACGTGGTCATGGTCCTGCTCCCGGACGAGAAGCAGGCCGAGGCGTGGGAGTCCGGCATCCGCGACGGCGTCGCCCCCGGCAACCTGCTCATGTTCGCGCACGGGTTCTCGATCCACTACGGGCAGGTCGAGCCGGGGCCGGAGGTCGACATCGGGCTCGTCGCCCCCAAGGGGCCCGGCCACCTCGTGCGGCGCCAGTTCCTCGAGGGCAACGGCGTCCCCGGCCTCGTCGCCGTGCACCAGGACGCCACCGGCCACGCGCGCGAGCTCGTCCTCGCCTACGCGAAGGGCATCGACTGCACGCGCGCCGGCGTCATCGAGACGACATTCGGCGACGAGACCGAGACCGACCTCTTCGGCGAGCAGGCCGTGCTCTGCGGCGGAGTCACCGAGCTCGTCCGCGCCGGCTACGAGACGCTCGTCGAGGCCGGCTACGACCCCCGCCTCGCCTACTTCGAGTGCCTGCACGAGCTCAAGCTGATCGTCGACCTGATGTACGAGAAGGGCATCACCGGGATGCGCTACTCGGTCTCGAACACCGCCGAGTACGGCGACGTGACGCGCGGCAATCGCGTGATAGCCGAGCCCACGCGCCAGGCCATGCGCGACATCCTCGCCGACATCCGGTCGGGCGAGTTCGCGCGCGAGTGGGTGGCCGAGAACCGCGCGGGGCAGGAGAACTTCCAGCGCCTGCGCGAGGAGGGCAAGAACCACCAGATCGAGCGCGAGGGCCGCGAGCTCCGGGCCATGATGCCCTGGATCGACACCGAGTTCTGAAGCGTGCCGAGGGCCTAGGCGGAAGCGGTCGGCGACCGGCGAAGGGCCCCGGGAGCCGGCGGTCGGTCCGCTATCGTCCACGCCCGCCGATGGCCGACGCGTACATCAAGTCCCAGCTCATGACCGCCGGCCCGACGCCGCTCCCGCCGGCGGTGGCGCAGGTCATGGCCGAGCCCATCCTCTACCACCGCGCGCCGGCTTTCATCGAGGTCTACGCGCGCTGCCTCGAGCGGCTCAGGCACGTCTTCCAGACCGACAACGAGGTCCTGTGCTTCACGTCGTCGGGCTCGGGCGGGATGGAGTCGGCGGTGGCCAACCTCGTCCGCCCCCGGCGACCGGCGCTCGTGGCCTCGTGCGGCAAGTTCGGCGAGCGCTGGGCCGAGCTGTGCACGGCGTTCGGCGCCGAGCTCGTCCACCACGATGCCGGCTGGGGTGCGAAGGTCGAGCCCGAGGACATCGACCGCCTGCTGGCGGAGAACCCGGGCGTCGAGGTGTGCTTCACGACGCTGTCGGAGACCTCGACCGGCGTGGTGAACGACGTCGCGGCACTCGCCGAGGCGGCGCGCACGCACGGCGTCATGCTCGCGGTCGACGCCGTCTCCGGCCTCGGCGCGGTGCCGATCCGCCAGGACGAGTGGGGCGTCGACGTGGTCGTCGCCGGCTCGCAGAAGGCGCTCATGTGCCCCCCGGGGCTCGGGTTCGCCAGCGCGTCGGAACGCGCGCTGGCGTATGCCGCCGAGGGGCCAGGGGGTCGCTTCTACTTCGACTGGGGCCGAACGGCCGAGGGCCAGCGCAAGGACCCGCCCGACAGTCCGTTCACTCCGGCGGTCACGCTCTTCCGCGCGCTCGACGTCGCGCTCGAGCTGATCGAGTCGGAGGGCCTCGAGCAGGTCTTCGAGCGCCATCGGCTGCTCGGACGCGCGACACGCGGCGCCGTCCGCGCCCTCGACCTCGAGCTGTTCGGGCCCGAGGACGAGAACGCCAACGTGGTCACCGCGATCGCCCTGCCCGAGGAGATCGACGGTGCCCAGATGCCCAAGCGCATGCGCGACCATTACGGGATCACGATCGCCGGAGGTCAGGGCAAGCTCAAGGGGAAGATCGCACGCATCGCCCACTGCGGGTACTTCGGCGCGTTCGACATCGTCACCGCGCTGTCGGCGCTCGAGATGACGCTGCGCGACCTCGGTGCCGACGTCGAGCTCGGCGCGGGCGTGGCCGCCGCGCAGCGGGTGCTCTCGGAGGCGGGCGAGCCGGCGCTCGCGCCCGCCGCGGGCGCCGCCTGAGACTGAGCCCGCCCGCCCCGCACCGGAGCGCCGCCCGCCCGTGAACGACCGCCCGCGCGTCCTCGTCAAGGAGAAGATCGCCGACTCCGGCGTCGACCTCCTGCGCCGGCACTTCGACGTCGAGCTCGGGCTCGACTGGCAGGACGGCGAGCTCGAGGGGCGGATCGGTGAGTTCGACGCGCTGCTCGTGCGCTCGGCGACCAGGGTCGGCGAGGAGCTGATCGATCGCGCCGAGCGCATGCGGGTGATCGGGCGCGCCGGGACGGGCGTCGACAACATCGACGTGCGGGCGGCCACCCGCCGGGGGATCGTGGTCGCCAACGCCCCCGAGTCGAACACGCTGGCCGCCGCCGAGCACGCGATGGCGCTGATGCTCGCGCTGTGCCGCAACGTCCCGCAGGCCCACATGTCGCTCACGGGCGGGAAGTGGGAACGCTCGCACTTCGGCGGCGTCGAGGTCTACCGCAAGACCCTGGGGATCCTCGGGTTCGGACGCATCGGCCAGCTCGTGGCCGAGCGGGCGCGCGGCTTCGGCATGGAGATCGTCGCCTACGACCCGTACGTGTCGGCCGAGCGCTACCGCGAGCTCGGCGTCGAGCGCGCGGCGAGCCCGGCGGACGTGTACGCGCGCGCCGACATCGTCACCCTGCACCTGCCGAAGACCCCCGACACGCTCGGCCTCCTGAACGCCGGCGCGTTCGCGGCCATGCGCGACGGCGTCCGGATCGTCAACTGCGCCCGCGGCGAGCTGATCGACCACGCGGCGCTCGAGGAGGCGCTGCGCTCCGGGAAGGTGGCGGGGGCGGCGCTCGACGTCTTCCCCGAGGAGCCGATGGTCGAGCACCCGCTGTTCGGCCTGGACAGCGTCGTCGTCACCCCGCACCTCGGCGCCTCGACGGTCGAGGCCCAGGACCGTGCGGGCGTCCAGACCGCCGAGCAGGTCGTGGCCGCGCTGACCGGCGGAATCGTCACGAACGCGGTCAACATACCGGCGCTGCGGCCGGAGGACATGGAGGCGCTCGAGCCCTTCCTCCCGCTCGCGCGCCAGCTCGGGCAGATAGCCGTGGCGCTTTCCGAGGGGCCGTCGATCGACCGCATCGAGGTCGTGTACGAGGGTCGGCTCTCCGAGCACGACACCCGCCTGCTGACGATCTCCGTGCTGAACGGCGTCCTGCTCGGGCACACCGAGGAGGAGGTCAACCTCGTGAACGCCCACTCGCTCGCCGAGGCGCGCGGGATCGCGGTGGCCGAGCGGCGCGAGCCCGCCTCCGACTTCAACGAGCTGATCCGCGTGTGCGTGGAGTCGAACGGCGCGCGCGTCGAGGTGGCCGGGACCGGCTTCGGCCCGCGCAACGAGCCGCACCTCGTCGAGGTCTTCGGGCTCGGCTTCAACATCCCGATCGCCGAGCACTTCGCGTTCTTCCGCTACCGCGACCAGCCGGGCATGATCGGCCGTGTCGGAACGATCTTCGGCGAGCGCGGCGTGAACATCGTCTCGGCGGCCGTGGCCGCCGAGGAGGGCGCCGAAGACGCGGTGATGGCGGTCACGACCGACGCGCCCGTCCCCGACGACCTGATCGCCCAGATCGTCGGCCTCGACGACTTCCACTCGGGGCGCGCGGTCGATCTCTAGGGGCGTCGCCGCTGGTCCGGGTTGTCGAGCGGCGGGTCGATCGCCTGCAGCTCGCGGTAGCGGCCCGCCACGAACACGCGGCCGGTGAGCGGGTCGACGGCCACCGAGTTCGGCTGGCGCACGGTCGCGAAGCTGCGCGTCGGCTCGTTGTCGCGGAAGAGGACGACGCGGTTGCGCGCGGTCGAGGTCACCCACAGCTCGCGGCGTCCCGAGTCGTAGGCGAGGCCGTAGGGGGCGCTTGCCGGAAGCGCGCTCCGGCCGACGACGGCGAGTGGCCGGGTGCGCACGACGACGATCGCATGCCCCCGCGTGTCGGCGACGTAGAAGCGCCGGCGGCCGTTCGAGACGACGTGCGTCGGGCCGATGCCGACTCCGACCTCACGCAGCCCGCGCAGACGCCGGGCGTCGTACACGCGCAGCGCTCCGGCCCGGACTCCGACCACGCCCACGCGCTCTCCACCCTCGTCGGCCGCGACGCCGCCCGGGTTGGCGGGGGTGGGCAGCGTGCACACGACGCGCCCGTGCGCGGCGACGCTCATCGAGCTCGAGTGCTCGTTGACGACGAACGCCCGGCCCCCCGCCGCCGCGGCGACGTCGTGGGGGCCGCGCCCGACGGCCGTCAGCGCCGGCGGTCCGCGCCCGGGCGGTAGCGCGGCGAGCGCGTTCGCGCGCTCGAGGGGCACGAGCAGGGGGCCGCCGGGGTGCGCGAAGCGCAGGTGGCGCGGTCCGCCGGGAAGGGGGACGCTTCGCCGCACGCGCGCGGTGTCGGGGTCGACGAGCAGGACGGCGCCGCGCGGCTCGTTGAGCCCGACCGCGAGCCGGCGCGAGACGGGGTCGAAGGCGAGGCCCTCGGGCCGACCGGGCAGGCGCACGACGCGGCCGGCGGGCCAGTCTTCGAGCGGCGGGGACCGCGCGGGCTCGGGGAAGGGCGGCAGGCGCTCGGGGAGGCTCTCGGCGGCGCCGCAGCGGGCCGCGCGCGCTCGCTCGTAGCCGGGTTGCGCCGCGCACGCGGCGAGCGCGAGCAGGCACGCCGCCGCGGCAGCGAACCCGAGAGAGGGGGGAGGCACCGGCGAAGCTAATCAGGCGTCGTTCGCGCCCGAGCGCCGACCTGCCGGTCCGCGATGACGCCGCGGCGCGCGACCCGGGCGCGCCGGGTGCTTGCGTATCGTCGCGCCGCCATGCGCGCCCCGCGACTCTCAGCTCGGCGCCCCGCGCTCTCCGCTAGGACGGCGCTTCCCGCGGCCGTCGCGGTGATCGCCGTCGCCACGATCGTCGTGGGGGCCGTGCTCGTGGCCGGCGGCCGTGACATCGGCGCCCCGCTGCCGCCGACCCTCTTCCGCTGGCGCCCCCACTTCGGCTCCCTCGCCCCGCTCGCGGCCGCGCTGCTCGCCGCCGGTGTGGTTGCGGCCACGTGGCTGAGGCGCCCCGCCGTACGCCCGCTGCCCTTCGCGCTCGCGGCGCTCGGGCTGGCACTCGCCCTGCGGCTCTCGCTCAACGCGGCGAGCGCGGGACCGGTCGACTGGTGGATCTTCTTCGACCCGCGCTTCGGAGAGGGGACGGTCGAGTACCTGGCGGCGCTCCCCGCCCTGGACTTCGGCCCCCTGCTGTTCCTCGACCGGTTCGCCGAGATCGCCTCGGCCCTGCCGGTCCACGCCGCCGGCCACCCGCCCGGCCTTCTCATCGCAGTCGCGCTGCTCGGGCTCGAGACGGCGCCGGCGCTCGCTGCGCTGACCATCGTCTCCGGAGCGCTCGCTGTCCCGCTCGTCTACCTGCTCGGGCGCAGGCTGCTCGACAGCGAGCACGACGCACGCGCCGCCACGCTGCTGTTCGTATTCGCGCCGGGCACGCTCGTCTACGGGGCGAGCGCGGCCGATACGCTGTTCGCGTCGCTGGCCACCCTCGCCGCGCTCGCGCTCGTCGCGCGCGCGAGGCTGGTTCGCCTGCTCGGCGGGCCGGCGGCGCTCGCGCTTGCCTCGTTCTTCTCGTACGCGAACCTCGCGGTGGGGGCATGGGCGGCGCTCACGGCCTGGTTGCGAGAGGGCCGCCGCCCCGCCCTCGAGCTAGCCTCGGCGGCCGCTGCGGGGCTCCTCGCGTTCTATGCCGCCCTGTACCTCCTCACGGGATTCGACCTCCTCGGCGCGGTCGCTGCGAGCCAGGAGGTCTACCGCGTGAGCATCGCGCGCATCCGGCCGTACGCCTACTTCGTGTTCGGCGCACCGATCGCCTGGATGCTCGCGGCCGGCCCGCCGATCGCGCTCGTATGGCTGCGGTCGGTCGCCGCCCACCGGCCGGACGCGCTCGCGCTCGCGGCGATCGTGGTGGTGAGCGCGGTCGCCGGCTTCACCAAGGCCGAGACCGAGCGCATCTGGCTGTTCCTCGTCCCGCTCGCGTGCACGGCGGGCGCGGCGAGCCTCCCGCGGCGCTGGCTCGCCGCCGCGCTCGCGGCGCTCGCCGTCCAGGCGTTCCTCATGCAGGTCCTGCTCGGGACCGTCTGGTGAAGGGACGCCGGCCGCCGCCGCTACCCGTTCGCCTGCGACAGGAGCCACAGCGCGATGCTCGTGAACGCCACCATCACCGCGAGCATCCAGTACTGCGAGCGCACCGCGAGCTGCGGGCGGTCGTAGACGACGAGCGCGCGGTCGTGGGCGAGGGTGAGCGCGGCGATGTGCCCGGCCAGGATCACCACGACCTGGATGTACCAGACCGCGGTTGCGCCGATCAGCCCGTAGTCGATCGCCGTCGCGGCGGTCTCGGCGCCCAGCGGGTCGGCGGCGAGCGGCGCGATCGCCTGGCCCTGGAAGAGCAGGAGCGTGAGGTAGTGCGCCATCACGTACACGAGCGCGATCGGCACGAGCGAGTGCGCGAAGGCGTGGGCGAGGCGCTCGGTCGTGAAGCCGCCGCCCACGCTGCGGGCCCCGGCTGCGCCGAGGCGGTAGAGCCCCGCCACCATGAGGACGGCCGCGACTAGCCCGAGCGTCGAGGCGACCTCGGCGGCCGCCCCGGGGGCGAGCCCCAGCGACCCGAGCGCGCTGGTCAGGGGAGGGATGACCGCCGCCCACACCGGGCCCTCGCCCAGGCCGTCGAACGAGACGCCCCCGATCATGACCGCGATGAACCCCACCGATCCGGGCACGCTCATGTCGAGCCGGGTCAGCCCACTGAGCGGGCGCCGCACGCCGATCTCGTCCCCGTGGCGCTCGAACGGCGCCATGCGCGAGAACAGGTTGAAGTAGACCGAGAAGGCCTCGCCGCGGCGCGTCCACGCCTCGACGCCGTACACGCCCATGCCGACGCCCGTGATCACCGTGTACACGAGCGCGGCGAGCGCCACGTTGCGCGGCAGGTCGCCGTCCTGGGCGGCGAGCTCGAGCCACGTGAAGGCCAAGAGGCCGACGACCGCGGGCCAACGTCCCAGCCGCTCGGGGTAGGGGAGCGGCGCCTCGAGCCGCTCGCCGGCCGCCTTCGAGGCGATCCACGCGATGCCCCGACCGGCTGCCCGCCATGGGTTGAACGCCCGGAAGGCGTCGCCGAAGACCACGCTCACCGGCACGAGGCCGACCCAGAAGATCACGTACACGAAGGTCGGCGCGAAGTTCTCGGCCGTGGACTGCGTGCCGGCCGCCCCGCTCCACACGGTGAGCCCGAGGAGGAGGATTCCGGCGACGCCGCACGCGATCTCGACCGGCCGGCTCCCCAGCACCCTGCCGACCCCGGCGGGGAGCGGGCGCCAGCCATCGCTCTCGAGCAGCGGACGCGTCCACAGGACGGCGAGCGCGACGAACGACACGATCAGGACGACCGCCGCCGCCCACCCGAACAGCCATTCCGGGATCGGGAGGTCGGCCCGCGCCCCGAGCCCGTGCGCCAGCGGCGCGGGCAACGCGACAAGCCTCACGGCACGACCGTGAGCGACGCCACCTCCGCCGCGATCGAGTGCGACTCGATCGCGAACACGCCCTCGAGGCGGGCGGGGAAGCTGACGCGCGTCGTCCGCCCGGGGCGGAGCTCGACGTAGCGGTCGTAGCCGTGGACGTGAAGTCGGTCCTCCCGGTTCGAGGTGAAAGCGAGCCGGACCGTCTCGCCGCTCTCTACGGTCACCTCCTGGACGCCGCCGACCGGTCGGCCGTCGCGCACGCGAACCGTGGTCGTGCTCGGCCGCGCGGGCGCCGGCCGCGGCTCCGCCCGACCGGGCGAGGGCGGGGCGGTGCCGCTCGAGGAGCCGGTCTCCTGATTCCGGGACTGCTCGCTCCCTCCCCCGGGGCGGATGAGGACCACGGCGACGACGGCGACGACCGCCGCCAGGCCGAGGAGCGCAAGGCGCTGGCCTCGCGACATGTGGACGACCTCCTTCGCTCGGATTTTCCTAGGGGCTCGTCGGGGTTGCTCCCGCGACAGCATGGTGGTAGCTTCCCCGCCAGCGGCGACGGACGAAGCGCCGCAGGGAGGAGATTCGCCTGTGTGCCTGGCGATTCCAGGCCAGCTCGTCGACGTCGTCGACGAGGAGAGACGGCTGGCTCGAGTGGACGTCGCGGGCGTTCGCCGGACGGTCAACGTCGGGCTGCTGGACGGCGCCGAGGGGGGCGCCGAGCCGGGCGACTGGGTGCTGATTCACGTCGGCTTTGCCATGTCCAAGGTCGACGAGGACGAGGCGCTCGCGACCCTCAAGCTGCTCGAGGGGATGGGCGACGACTACGAGCAGGAGCTCGAGGAGCTCAAGGCGAGCGTGATCGAGTGAGGGGGCACGCTCGCCGATGACCAGCTCCGGCGCGCTCGTGCCGCCGTGCCACCCCGAGATCGGGTGCATCACGTGCGGCGACGAGGGCGTCGCGATGCGGGTCCTCAAGCTCGACGCCTCGCGCGCGCTCGCGGTGTGCGTGGACGGGGCGGGCTCGACGTCCGAGGTCGACCTCGGCCTGGTCGCCGGGGTGGCGCCGGGAGACGAGCTGCTCGTGCACGCCGGGGTGGCGCTCGCGCGCCTCGAGCCGGAGGCAGCCGCGTGAGGTTCGTCGACGAGTTCCGCGACGCCGAGCTCGGCCAGGTGCTTGCCGGCGAGATCCTGTCGGTGGTCGAGCCCGGTCGGCACTACAAGATCATGGAGGTCTGCGGCGGCCACACGCACTCGATCTACAAGTACGGGATCGACGACCTGCTGCCGGCGAACGTCGAGCTCGTACACGGTCCGGGCTGCCCGGTGTGCGTGATC
>DATHAN010000191.1:0-2669 GCA_035296645.1 Thermoleophilaceae bacterium | reverse complement strand
CCGAAGTTCCAGAAGTAGCGGCCGCCCGTGCCGTTCGCCGCCTCGGAGTCGCAGCGGCTGACGTCGACGATCTCGCTCGTCGAGCGGTCGACGCAGCGGGCGAGGTTGTCCTGGCCGCAGCCCGCGACCACGCCGACGGCGTCGTTGCCGGAGGCGGCGCCACGATACCCGACGTGGCGGGCGTGGCGCCCGCGACCCGTAGCGCGATCATCGCCACGTCGTCGCGCGGCTCGCCCGCCTGGAGCTCGAGCACGGTTTGCTCGATGCGCTCGAGCAGCCCCTCGGCGTCGAGGTCGACGCAGCCGGCAAGCAGCTCGGCGAGGCCGTGGTCGCCCAGGATCCCGGAGCCGATCGGCGTCTCGGTAACGCCGTCGGTGTACACGAGCAGCGAGTCGCCCACCCCGAGCTCGACCTCGGCGTCGTAGAGGTCGGGATCGCGCACCACGCCGAGGAGCATCCCCGTCTGCCCCACCGGCGCGACGCGCCCGTCGCGCTCGAGTCGCAGCGGCAGCGGATGGCCGCCGGTCGAGAGCACGACCCGCATCCCGGCCGCGGACGGGCACAGCATGGCGACGAGCGCGGTGCACAGGTGCTCTCCGCCCTCCCGCTGGTGGGCGAGCAGCGCCTCGTTGAGCCGCGCGAGCACGGCGCTCGGCGCCTCCTCGTGGGCCGTCGCCTCGCGCACGGTGTAGCGCGCGAGGGCAGTGACCGCGGCGGCGGTCGGGCCCTTGCCGGAGACGTCGCCGATCACGAGCGTCCACTCGCCGCGCCCGGTGGCGAACAGGTCGAAGAAGTCGCCGCCGACCTCGTAGGCCTCCCCTGACGCGCGGAAGCGCGACGCGATCGCGAGCCCGGGCACGTCCGGCAGGCGCGGGGGCAGCAGGCTCGCCTGGAGGGTCGCGGCGATCTGCGCGCGCTCCTCGTGCATGCGCGCGTTGGAGATCGCGAGCGCACCGCGGCGCGCGATCTCCTCGGCGAGCCCGAGGTCCGCCTCGACGAAGCGCCGCCCTGAGTCGGCCACCACGAACGACAACGCACCGAGCGTGCGCCCGCGCACGCGCAGCGGCACGAGCATCGCCGAGCGCGAGCGCGCCGCGCGCAGGAAGCGCAGGTGCTCCTCGTCGTGCGCGATGTCGGCGAGCCGCTCGTCCGGAACGTGCTCGAGCAGCTCGCTGCGCTCGCTCTCCATGACGTCCCACACCGCCCGACCGAGCTCCGCGCCGCTCCCGCGGTCGACTTCGAGCGTACGGATCTCCGGGCCGTCCGGCGAGCGAGCGACCGCCATGCGCCGCACGTTCCGTCCCTCGCCGAGGAGGTCGACCAGGCAGCGGTCCGCCACCGCCGGCACGCACAGCGCAGCGAGCGCCCGCAGCGTGACGTCGAGCTCGAGCGACGAGTTGAGCGTCTTCGCCGCCTCGGCGAGGATCTCACGGCGCTCGCGCTCGCGCAGGCGGTCGGTCATTTCCCGGAGGTAGCCCGTGAACGCGGGCGGCCCGTCGATCGGAATGCGCGTGATCGTGAGCTCGACCGGAAACTCCTCGCCGTCGGAGCGCATGCCCGTCAGCTCGACCCGGCGCCCGAGCAGCGCTCCCCCTCCGCCCTCGACCGCGCGCGCGAGCGCGCGCCGATGCCGGTCGCGGAGGGATGGAGGGATGATCAGCGCCGCCATCTCGCGGCCGAGCGCCTCGTCGCGGGGGATCCCGAAGATGCGCTCGGCGGCGGGGTTGAAGTCGACGACGTTGCCACGGTCGTCGATCGTGATGATCGCGTCGAGCGCCGACTCGAGCATCGCCGTCTGGCGCGCCTCGTTCTCGCGCACGGCGTCCTCGGCCTGGCGGCGGCGCACGTACTGGCCGATCTCGTGGCCGAAGGTCTCGACGAGCGAGAGCGTCGCCTCGTCGGGGGGACCTACCTCGCGGGTCAGGAGCTCGATCACCCCGAGGATCTGGTCGCGGTCGCGAACCGGGAAGGCGAATGCGCCGCCGAGGCCCTCGCGCGCCGCCGCCGGCGAGCGTGGGAGCCCCTCGAGGGAGAAGTCGGAGACCCACCGGGGTGACCCACGGCTCCATACCTGGCCGGGCAGGCCCTCGCCGAGCCCGAACGTGCGGGCGACGGTCTCCGCCTCGAACTTGTGGCCGCTCGGCCCCGCGTGCCAGGTCGCCTCGCACCGCAGGACGCGGGCGCGCGGGTCGACCGTCCAGATCGCGCCCACCTCCCAGCCGAGGCTGCCGCCGATCGCCTCGAGCAGCTTCGGCGTCGCCTCGGCCAACGTCTCGGCCTCGGCGAGGACGCGCGCGACCGCGGACTGGGCGGCAAGCGCGGTCCGCGCCCGGGCGAGCTCCGCTTCGAGGTCGGGCATGCTCGCGCGAGCGTAACCGCGCACCCGCGAGCGCGCGCGCGGCCGGCTCGGTGAGGGCAGAGCGCTCGCGGTCAGGTAGGGTCGCGGCCGCGAGCGGGAGGGATCGAGAAGAGCGGTGGACTACAAGACGATCGGCATGATCACCATCCCGGTGTTCACCGCCGTGCTTGGCTACATCACGAACTGGA
This sequence comes from Thermoleophilaceae bacterium, assembly GCA_035296645.1. Lineage (GTDB taxonomy): Bacteria > Actinomycetota > Thermoleophilia > Solirubrobacterales > Thermoleophilaceae > JACCUC01. Next base: position 122 of record DATHAN010000191.1, on the reverse strand, counting down.
CCGGCGTGTGGATGATCTTCAGGCCGATCGACTTCGCCGGCTTCCGGGTCCCGGGCCTCGCCGCGCTCGTCCGCCTGTCGCCGCGCAAGGTCCAGCAGGTGCCGGGCTTCATGCACGGCGCG
>DATHAN010000190.1:0-2767 GCA_035296645.1 Thermoleophilaceae bacterium | reverse complement strand
CGGCGCGGAACTCGGCGTGGTTGTCGAGCGACGGAAGCTCCCCGGCGACCGCCATCATCATCCCGAAGACCGTCGAGATCGCCGCCAGGGCTCCCAGCCCGGCCAGCACGAGCGCGACGCGCATCCAGCGCAGTCGGGTGGCGCCGCGGCGGCGGTGGCCGGGGCCCGGGGCGGGTGGTCGCGGCGGCTCCTCTCCGGGGCCGCCCCCACCGGGGCGACGCGGGGGCTCGCGCTCCACGCGCGGCCGCGGCGGCGCGTCGCTCCTCCCCGGCGCCGGAGCGGCGGGTGCCTCGTGCAGAGCCACGACCCGGCCCGGCTGCGGGCCGCCCGCCCCGCCCGCGGTGGCCTCGACGCGCAACTGCGCGAGCCGCTCGCCGACCGCGCGCTCGGCGGCGCTCGTGGCGGGACGGGCGCCGTCCGGGCGGCTCGCCGCGCGGCCGGACTCGGGCGCGCGCGGGCGGCCTGGGCTGCGGCCTTCGCGGCGAGGGGCCCCCTGAGCACGGGCCTCGGGGGACCGGGTTGCGCCGTTTCGCGCCGGCGATGCGCTTCGAGGGCGCTCGGCTTTGGCTGCGCCCGCGGTGGCGGCGCGCGGGCGGTCGTCGTTTCGCACACCGCTCGCCCCGCCGGACCCCGAGCGCCTGGGCCTGGCCGCCTCGGCGTCGCCGCCGACTCCGGGGTCGAGCTTAGGAGCGGCCGCGGGTGCGCGCCCGCGTCGCCGCCGGGGCCGCTCGACCGCCTCCCACTCCCAGGTGCCCGGCCTCTCCGGCCCGACGTCGGCGGCGGCGTCGCCGTCCGGACCGCCCGAGCGCGCGCGGGGGCGCGGCTCCGAGCGCGGACGCCCGTTCGGCTCCGCGCGCACCCGTCCGGCAAGGCGCGCGAGCGCCTGAGAAGGCCGGAGTGCGGGCGGAGAGTCGGGCATTCGGCTTTGGCCACGAGGGCGTGGACCGAGCGCCTGACGACGGGTTCCCTCTCGCCGTCGGGCCCGGACGCGGGCGGATCTCTAGCCCTCCCCGCGAGAAGGGCGGCAGTCTAGCATTTCGCCCATGACGGAACGTTCGGATGGAGACGCCGAATTCCTGCTCCGAAACGCGATCGAGGCGCTTCCGCAAGGGGAGCTCGAGCGCAAGCTCGCGCTCGAGCGACCGCTGCGGGTGAAGCTCGGCATCGACCCTACCGCGCCCGACGTTCACCTCGGGCACACCGTCGTCCTCCAGAAGCTGCGCGAGTTCCAGGACCTCGGGCACACGGTCGTGCTCATCGTCGGCGACTACACGGCCCGTGTCGGCGATCCGAGCGGGCGCTCGGCCAAGCGCCCGCAGCTCGCCGCCGAGGAGATCGAGCGGAACGCCGAGACCTACCGCAGCCAGGCGGTGCGGATCCTCGACCGCGAGCGGACCGAGCTGCGCCGCAACGGCGAATGGCTGGCGATGTCGATGGAGGACCTGTTTTCGCTCGCGCGGACCGCGACCGTCGCCCAATTGCTCGAGCGCGAGGACTTCGCCAAGCGGTACGCGGGCGGGGACCCGATCTCGATCCTCGAGCTGCTCTACCCGCTTCTCCAGGGCTACGACTCGGTGGCCGTGCGCGCCGACGTGGAGCTCGGAGGCACCGACCAGAAGTTCAACCTGCTGCTCGGCCGCGAGGTCCAGGCCGCCTACGGTGCCCCGCCTCAAGCGATCCTGACCATGCCGATCCTGCCGGGGATCGACGGCGTGCGGCGCATGTCGAAGACGCTCGACAACTACGTCGGCGTCGCCGAGCCGCCCGAGGAGATGTTCGGCAAGCTGATGCGCGTCCCGGATGCCGCGATGCCGGCGTACTACGCGCTCCTGCTCGGCTCCGGCCCCGACCCCGGCCTCGAGCCGGTCGCCCAGAAGCGCCGGTTGGCCCACGCGCTGACCGCGCGCTTCCACGGCGAGGACGCCGCGAGCGAGGCCGAAGCCCGCTTCGATCGCCTGCACGTCGAGCGGCGCCCACCGGACGAGATCGACGAGGCGCCGCTTCCCGCGGACGACCCCGTTCACCTGCCGGCGCTGATCGCCGAGGAGTTCGGCGTGTCGCGCGCCCAGGCGCGCCGGCTGCTCGCGCAGGGGGGTGTGCGCCTCGACGGCACGGCGCTCTCGCCCGACGCGCTCGACCTTCCCGCCGCGCGCCTCGACGGGGCGGTCCTCCAGGTCGGCAAGCGGCGCTTCAAGCGACTGCGGACCGCCGCCCCGGCCGCCGCCGCGGCGGAACCGAGCGACCCACCGAGCTGAGCTCTCGTCGGCGGCCGTCGGCCCGGGATCGCGCCGGCCGCCGGCATTGACATGCCCGCCCGCGCCGCGCTATGCTGCTCGGTCCCCAAGATGGCCAAGATCGAGACCCGAGGGGAGACCGACACCTAGCGCGTCGCGCGGCGGCGCCCACGGCTCGCGGCCTCCTCGGAGGCCTCTCTCGCGGCTAGACTTTGGGAACGATTTCACCCGGGCGGAGGCCCGCCCGTCGAGGAGTCGCGCGGTCTTTGAAAACTCAGCAGCGTGTGCGACCGACGGCTCGAGTGAGCCGTGGTCGCGCTCAGGTTCGAAGCCGCGACCCCGGCCAGCGGGGCGCGGCCAGAAGTCAGACCCGTCAAGTCCGGGTCGGCCACGGTGTACGAAGGCCGGCCATCACACGGACCTGACAACTTTCCGATTGGACAGTGAACCAGCGCCCGCGAGGCGCTCGGTGATCACCTCGGTCTTTTACGGAGAGTTTGATCCTGGCTCAGGACGAACGCTGGCGGCGTGCT
>DATHAN010000189.1:0-2010 GCA_035296645.1 Thermoleophilaceae bacterium | reverse complement strand
CCTCGGCATCGACGAGCTGTCGGAGGAGGACCGCCTGACCGTCCAGCGGGCGCGCAAGATGCAGCGCTTCCTGTCGCAGCCGTTCTTCGTGGCCGAGCAGTTCACCGGCCAGGAGGGCAAGTACGTCTCGATCGAGGAGACGGTGCGCGGCTTCAAGGAGATCGTCGACGGCAAGCACGACGACCTTCCCGAGCGCGCCTTCTACATGAAGGGCGGCATCGACGAGGTGACGGCCGAGCGCGGCCAGGAGGACGACGAGGAGGAGGAGGAGGGCGAGGAGGGCTCCGAGGAGGAGAACGGCTCGAACTCCGACTCCGGTTCCGACTCCGGCTCGGACTCCGAGGAGTAGCGCTCGGGCATGGCGCGCACGCCGTTTCCCGTCGAGGTCCTCACCCCCGAGGGCAAGGTGTTCGAGGGCGAGGTCGAGATGCTCTCGACCCGCACCGGCGAGGGCTCGATCGGCGTGCTCGCCAACCACGCACCCCTGCTGGCGATCCTCGAGCCGACGGAGCTGCGCCTGCACAAGGAGGGCGACGAGGTCGAGAGCTACGCCCAGGCCGAGGGCTACCTTCAGGTGATCGAGAACTCGGCGCTCGTGCTGGTCGAGGAGTGCCTGCGCCCCGACGACATCGATCGCTCCGACATCGAGTCGCGCCTCGACGACGCGCGGAGCTCGCTCGAGGAGGCCGAGGAGGGCAGCGAGGAGCGCTCCCGCTACGAGCGCGACGTGAAGCGCTACGAGGCGTTCCTCGAGGTGGCGGAGGGATAGCGCGGTCTAGGCGGAGGCCAGGGCGAGGCGCGCGCCCGCCTGTGACGTAGGGGCGCGCTCGCCGAGGTCGACCCCGCGCCGGGCAAGCTGCTCCCGCACGCGCAGGAGGGCGAGGTCCTTGCCTTTCGCCTCGAGCATGATGTCGAACTCGAGCCCCGCCGCGGTGTGGGCGAGGAAGAGCTCGAAGGCGAGCGGATCGATGAGGTCGGCGTGCAGGCGCGCGTCGGGCACTGCCGGCGTGCGCTCGGCCCGCCGCCCGACGCGCCGGCGGCGCTCGCCGATGTCGAGTCGCGGCGAGGAGAAGTGGATCTTTGGGCGCACGCCGGCCGGCCAGGTGGCGAGCGCGCGCTCGAGCGCCTCGCGGTCGGGGATCCCCCGCGGATCGTGAACGAGGTGGTGGTGGGCGTCGAAGACCACAGGCACGCCCGTGCGCTCCGCCAGCACGAGGACGTCCGCCACGCCGAACGAGCGGTCGTCGTTCTCGAGCACGAGCCGGGCGCGGGCGCGCTCGGACAGCGCCTCGAAGCCTTCGAGAAAGCGGTCGCTCGCGGCCGCCGGGCCGCCGGCCATGCCGCCGCCGTGCAGGACGACCACCGCCTCGTCTCCCAGGTCCATGGCGTCGAGCAGCGCCGCCTGGACCTCGAGCTCCGCGACCGCCGCGCGCCGGACGGCCGGGTCCTCGCTGTTGAGGACCGTGTACTGACCCGGATGCGTGGACAGGCGGATGCCGAGCTCGCGGGCGAGCGCGCCCACCTCGGCGAGCTCGGCGGCGCACTCCTCGACCTGGCCGTGGAACTGCGTGAGCTCCAGGTGGCTCGCGTAGGGCGCGAGCGCGGTCGCCATCCGGTACATCCGGATGTCGTGCTCGTCGAGGTAGAGGAGGATCGCCCGCAGATACTCGAGCGAGGTCCGCAGGTGAGGGCCCGATTGCCATCGCCGCGTGTCGTGCGAGGGCAGTCCGCCTCCACCCAGGACCTTGACCGCGAAGCCGAGCCTCACGGGGTCGGCACCGCGAGCCCCTGCTCTAGACCGCGAGCGCCCGCTCGAGCAGAGGCTCCGGGTCGATCCCGCGCGGGACCGTCCCGAACGCGCGCCCCCGGTCCTCTCCGAGCCGGGCCGCGCAGAACGCGTCGGCGACCGGGGGCGGCGCGTGGCGGACGAGCAGGCTCGCCTGGAGCGCGAGCGCGAGTCGCTCGACGAGCCGCCGCGCGCCCCACTGAGGCTCTGCCTCGCCGCGGGCG
>DATHAN010000188.1:0-4867 GCA_035296645.1 Thermoleophilaceae bacterium | reverse complement strand
AGCGTATGCCCTTTTCAGCTGGCGCGAGTCAACCCGGGTGTAGATTTGCGTCGTGGAGATGCTCGCGTGGCCGAGCAGCTCCTGGATCGCCCGCAGGTCGGCGCCGCCCTCGAGCAGGTGCGTGGCGAAGGAGTGGCGCAGGGTGTGCGGCGAGACCCCGCCCGCGAGCGCGGCGCGGCGTGTCCATGCGCTGAGGCGGCGGCGAACGTCGGAGGTCGAGAGGCGCCGGCCGCTCTTCGAGACGAGGAGGGCCGGCTCGGGGCGTCGCCCCGCGTCGACCTCGGCGGCGAGCGCGGGCCGCCCGCGCTCGAGATAGCGCTCGAGCGCGCGCCAGCCGGGCTCGCCGAGCGGGACGACGCGCGAGCGCCCGCCCTTGCCCTCGACGCGCAGCTGCTCGGCGTCACGGTCGAGGCTCGCGACGTCGAGGTCGACGAGCTCCTGGGCGCGCAGGCCCGAGCCGTAGGCGAGCTCGAGGAGGGCGCGGTCGCGAAGCTCGAGCGGCGTGCTCGCGGGCACTCGCTCGAGCAGCGCGGCGGCCTCGGTCTGCTTGAGCACGCGTGGGAGCCTCGAGCCGCGCTTCGGGCTCGACACGAGGTCGGCGGGGTTGGCCTCGACCTCCGCGCGCTCGAGCAGGTGGCGATAGAACGTGCGCGCCGCGGCGAGACGGCGCGCCACCGTCGCCTTCGAGTCCCCGCGCTCGGCCAGCGCCTGCGCGAAGCGGCGCAGCTCGCGCGGACCGAGCTCGTCGGGCGCGCGCCCGAGCGCGTCGGCGAACGCCGCGAGCCGGCCGACGTCGATCCCGTACGCGCGGCGCGTGGGATCGGCCAGGCCGCGCGCGCGCAAGGACCGATCGAAGCTCGCGAGCGCCGAGCGCCACGTAGGCTGGAGCTCGGTGGGGCTTTTCTTCGTCAACACCGCGGACGGCCGCGTGGCGACTCAGGCCCAGCTCGTCGAGGCCGGGCTGACCGACTCCCGCGGGGAGCCCGACCCCCCCTGGCACCGCATCCGCGGCGGCGACGACGCCTCGACGATGTGGTATGCGGTGCTGCGCAAGCGCGTCCGGGGCGTGTTCATCGGCGCCCTGTGCTTTCGACACGCGCCGCGCTACGCCTCCCTCCGGGAGGGCGGCTGGGAGGAGGTCCCGCCGGAGCGAATCGGCGTGTGAGCGGGCCGGGCGGCGGAACGGATCGGCTCTGTGCGGCGCTGGCCGGCGCCGGCTCAGCCGATGTACACGGGCGCGCCGACGGGGACGCGGTCGTAGAGCTCCTTGACGTCGGGGATCGCCATGCGGATGCACCCGTGCGAGGCGTTCGTCCCCAGCGAGGCGACGTCGTCGGTCCCGTGGATCCCGGCCCCGTCGACGATCCCCATCCAGCGGGCCTTGAGCGGGTTGTCGGACCGGCCGCCGGGGATGACCTTGCCCGCCAGGCGCCCCGCCCACCGGCGCTTCGGGACGTGCCAGGCGGGGTCGACCGCCTTGTTCCGGATGTCATAGACGCCGGCGGGCGTCTCGAGGCCGACCTTTCCGACCGCGATCGTGTAGCTGTCGGCGAGCCTGAGGTTGCGGTAGTAGCGCAGGCGGTAGCCCGACCGGTCGATCGTGATGTAGCTCGGGTAGCGGCCGCGGAGCTGCGCGCGGGTCAGATCGGGGCGGGTGACCCTGGGTCGCGGGCGGACGACGCGGTTGCCCGGGAGGAGCAGCTCGCGCGCGACCTGGCGCCGCAGCCTCGCGGCGCGGAACTCGAGGCCGCGGCGGCCGGGACGCACGTCGAGGCCGCTCGCCGAAGGCGTCACCGAGGGCTCGCGCGCCGGCCGGTCGAACTCGCGCTTGACACGCCGGACGAGCCGAGCGACGGCGCGGCGCGAGTACGAGACGGGCATCTCGAGGTCGGCCGCCACGACCTGTCCGCTTAGGTCGCGCACCGTGCGCGTGAGGAGGTTGCCCTCGCGGCTGCGCGCGAGCGCCTCGTCGAGCAACGTGTCGACGTCGGGGCGAACCCGCGCCCGGCGCGCGGTCAGGCGGAACGTGCGCCCCTTGTAGCGGACCTTGACCGGCCGCCGCAGGGGCCTCGCCATACGCCGCTCGAGCACCGCCCGCGCCTCCTCTGCGGTCAGCCCGGCGAGCTCGAGGTCACCTGCCGTGACCCCGCGGGCGATCGTCTCGGCCCGGGAGCTGTCGTAGGCGTATACCGCCGCCGCACCGGCGAGCAGCACCACCAGGATGACCACGACGGCGATGAACGACCGGCTGCGCATGGGCGTGACGAGGTCAGTCTACGCCGCACGTCGGGCGGCGGTGCCCGGGGAAGGCGACGCCCGCGGCGAGCCATGCCCTTGCACGTTCCCGTCGCGAGCCCGGGCGGCGAAGCCCTCCCCTGGGGCTCCGAGAGCGCTAGGGCTCGTCCGGGCCCGCCGGCTCGGCGCGGCCGAGCGCGTCGTCGATCGCGGCGAGCACGTCGGGGCGGCGGTGCGCGGTGCGCTCGTGCTCGCGCAACGCGATCAGGTCGTCGGTCTCGAGCGAGCCGAGCAGGACGGCGAGCTCTCCGGCCTCGAGGTCCTCGTAGCCGGCGGACGCCCCGCCGAGCTCGGCGGAACCATCGCCCCGGTCGGCCGCGTGCGCCTCACCGGTGCGCTCGGGGAGCACTCCGTGGCCGTCGGCGCGCTCGGGCGGACGGCGCCCCGGCCGCCGCACGTTCGGGCTGCGACGCAGGAACTCCTCGACCTCGCGCTCGTAGCGGTAGGGCGCGGCGGCCCCACGCAGGATCGGGGCGAGGCGCATGTGCTCGGCGAGCTTGAGCACGGTCTCGCGCGTCGTGTACCGGTACCGAAAGCCCGTCGCCTTGAGCAGGCGGTTGTCGAGGCCCCGGCCGAAGCGCAGCTGGGTGAGCATCTCCGGGCTGATCACGACGCCGGCGCGCCGCAGCGCGGCGGCGGCGAGGCCGGTCCCCCACGGCGGCAGCACCGGCGCAATCCGCTTGCCGAGCAGGTCGATCACCTCGGTCAGCGCGAGCACACCGTCGGCCGCCACGTTGAACACCCCCGGCAGGCTCTGGTTGAGAACGTGCTCGAGCGCGCCGACCACGTCGTCCTCGTGCACGAACTGGTAGCGGGGGTCGAAGCCGAGCACCATCGGCACGGCCGGCAGGTCGAACAGCGCGGTGTGCGACGTCTTGACGCTCGAGCCGAGCACGTTGGCGAAGCGGAGGATCGTGACCGAGACGTCGGGATTCTTCTCGGCGAAGTCGGCAACCGCCGCCTCGGCCTCGAGGATGTCGCGCTCGAGCGGCGTCCGCGGCGGGTGCGGGCGCTCCATGTCCTCGGTGAAGAACGCCGGGTCGTCCTGATGGCAGCCGTAGTAGTGGGCAGACGACTTGAACACGAGCTTGCGCACCGACGAGTTCGGCCCCCCGCACGCGGCGAGGATGTTCATCGTCCCGATCACGTTGTTCTCGTGGGCGCGCGCCGCCGAGGTCGCGACCGAGTCGACGATAAGGCGCGTGTCGACGACGGTGTCGATCTCCGCCGCCTCCACGATCCGTCGCAACAGCGAGTGCTGGGTCCCGACGCGGACGAACTCGGTGCGCTCGAGCTCGCGAGTGGGGTCGCGTGAGTCGACGCCGATGATCGTCTCGAGCTCGTCGCTCCCTTCGAGGGCCTCGGCCAGGCGACCGCCCCAGTAGGTCGACAGGCCGGTGATGAGGACGCGGCGGGAGGGCATCAGCCGAGCCAGATCGAGTCGCGCTCGCCCACCATCTCGAACAGATTCTCCTGGATGCGGGCGCGCACGGACTCCGCGGCGGTGTGGACGGCGCCGCGGTCGTCGGGTGAGATGTCGAGCTCGATCGGCTCGAGGAAGCGGATCCTGAACTTGGCCGGCAGGTAGCCCGCCATCCCCGTCAGCCCGAAGTGGGGGAAGGTCGGGGTGAGCGGAAAGTAGAGCAGTCCGGTCAGGCGCTCGAGCAGCCGCAGGTGGGCGAAGATGGGCGCCGCCTCCTCGGCCCCCATCACGCACACCGGGACGATCGGCACGCCCGCACGCACCGCCGAGGCGACGAAGCCCCCGCGCCCGAAGCGCCGCAGCCGGTAGCGGTCCTTGTACAGCTTGCGGGTCCCCTTCTGGCCCTCCGGGAACACGAGCACGAGCGCCTCCTCGTCGTACAGGAGACGGTGAACGTTCGCCGGGTGCGCAGCCACGCACCCCAGCTTGGGCAGCAGCATCGATAACCCCGGATAGCCCTTGAAGAAGTGCTCGACCTTGATGTTGAGCGGGCGCGCGTACGGGTGCTCCTCGCGCAGCGCCTTGGCCACCATCGCGGCGTCAGGCGGGAGCACGCCCGCGTGGTTCGACACGAGCAGCGCCCCGCCGGTGGCGGGGACGTTCTCGATTCCCTCAACCTCGCAGCGGAACCAGTAGCGGTAGAGGAAGTCGGCAAGCGTGCGATCGACGAGGCCCTCGACCCGCTCCGAGCGCCCCCAGTCGGTCAGCCGCCGGTCGGTCTCGAGGCCGGGGAGGTGCCGGCGGAGGTCGGGGCCGCGGCGGGCGACGGCGGTCGAGGCGGGCGACGAGGGCTCGCGTGCCGGCGCCTCCTCGCCGCGCGAAGGATCGCCGGCGCCAGCGGCCTCGGTGGCGGCCGCGGCGTCGGCGTCGAGCGTTGACCGGCCTGCGGTCGGCACCCCCCGATTGTGCCACGGTCGGGCCGCTGCACACCCGCGCGGGGAAGGCCGCGGCTCGCGCCGCCGCCAACCCGGTCCGCTACGGTGACGCGCCATGGCGAGCGACGGTTCGCACAGCGCCCTCCGCCACCGGGCGCGCCAGGCCGCCTCCGGCCTCTACCCGTCGACCGCCTATCCGACGGTGCCGTGGCGC
>DATHAN010000187.1:0-7764 GCA_035296645.1 Thermoleophilaceae bacterium | reverse complement strand
CTCGGAGATGCGCAGGTCCTCCGGGTCGATGCCGTCGATCGGCGACAGGGCGCCGCCGAGCACGTGGTAGCGGCCGGGGAACTCGTGCGTGCGCTCGAGCGGGATCACGTCGCTCGGCTGCTCGACCACGCAGATGAGCGCCGGGTCGCGCCGCTCGTCCTCGCAGATGCGGCAGCGCGGACCGACCGCGAGGTCGAAGCACACCTCGCAGCGACCGACGGTCTCCTTGACTTCGCGGATCGCCTCGGCGAGCCCGAGCGCCTCCTCGTCGGGGGCGCTGAGCAGGTGGAAGGCGAGTCGCTGCGCGGTGCGCTGCCCGATGCCCGGGAGCCGCGCGAGCTCGGTGACCAGCCGGTTGACGGGCGGGGCGAGCAGGGCGCCCTCCTACAGGCCCAGCCCGCCCAGGCCGAGGTCGCCGAGCGCGCCGGGGCCGGCGAGGCCACCCGACGCCACCCCGAGGCGCGAGGAGGCGAGCTCCTGGGCCGAGCGCAGCGCCTCGTTGACCGCGGCGAGCACCATGTCCTGGAGCATGTCGACGTCCTCGGGATCGACCGCGTCGGGGTCGATCGTGATCCCACGCAGGTCGAGGTCGCCACTCATCTTCACGGTCACCATCCCGCCGCCGGCGCTCGCCTCGATGATCTCGTGCTTGAGCTCGTCCTGGGCCTTGGCCATTTCCTGCTGCATCTGCTGGGCCTGCTGCAGGAGCTGGTTGAGGTTCGGCTGCTTGGGCTGCTTCGGCATAGCTCACTCCTCCCCGGCGGGGGCGTCGTCCTCGAAGATCTCGCGCGCCCCGAACTCCTCCTTGAGGCGGCCGAGCAGCTCGTCCTCGCTCAGGGGCGGATCGCGATGTGCGGGCTCCGCGCCGTGCTCGGCGTGGCCGTCGCCGAGCTCGAAGAGCACGGCGAGCGAGCGTCCGGTCAGGCGGTGGAGCGTCGTCTGGGTGTGCGCGGTGTTGGCGATCAGCTTGCGGCGAGTGAACTCGGCGCCCGGCGGTAGGGCGACGGTCAGGCGCTCGCCCTCGAGCGCCGCCGGCCGACCCTCGCCGAGCAGGGCGCCGACCATCGCGTTCTCGGCGCGGACCGCCTCCACGACGGACGGCCACAGGGAGCGCAGCTGCGTGAGGTCGAGGCTGGGGCCGGCGGGTGCGGTCGGGGAGGGCGCCGGGGTCACGGCGGCGGTCTCGACGGCAGCGGCCTCGACGACCCCGTCGCCCGATGCGGCTCGCGTTGACGCCGGTGCCAGGGTCACGCTGGGCGCGCTCGCCTCCGCCGCCCCCTCCGCCCGGTCGGGACCGCCCGCCGGTGCGCGCTCGCCGCCGCCGCGCGCCGAGGACAATGACCCGTTCGCCGCCGGGCGGCTCGGCGCGGGCGCGGCCTCGGCCCCTCGGCCTGAGGTCGACGCGCGCGCGACGGCCGCGCCGTCGCGCGCGTCGGATGGACCGGCGCCTGCCTCGCTCGACCGGTCGTCCGCCGGTCGCTCGTCCGCCGGTCCCTCGTCCACCGGCCGCCCCGCCGGTGGGGCAGGCGCTCCCTCCCCGAGCGCCCCGAGCCGCCGCTCGAGCTGCTCGATGCGGAAGGCGAGCGCCTCGAACTTGAGCTCCGCCGCCGGGCGCGCCGCCTTGGTCAGCGCGAGCTCGAGCTGGATGCGCGGCTCGGAGCCGTCCTTGACCGCCGCGAGCGCGCTCGACAGGAGCTCGATGGCCCGCAGGAGCTCCCCCTCGGGGATGCGCTCGGCCTGGCTCTGGATGCGATCGGTGTGCTCGGCGGTCACCGAGAAGCTCTCCGGTACCTCGCCGAGCGTCCGGGTAACGAACACGTGACGCAGGTGCGCCGCGAGGTCGCGCATGAACTGGTCGATGTCGCGGCCCGACGCGGCGAGTCGCTCGACGCACAGGAGCGCGGCGCGCGAATCGTGGTCGGCGAGCGTCTCGCCGGCCTCGAGCACGAGCTCGGCGTCGGCGACTCCGAGCACGTCGAGCACGTCGGCGAGCTCGATGCGGCTGCCGCCGTAGGTGACGAGCTGCTCGAGCGTCCCGAGCGCGTCGCGGAACGAGCCGGTGGCCGCGCGCGCGATCATCCCGATCGCCGCGTCGGGGACCTCGATCCCCTCGTCGGCGGCCACCCGCCTGAGCACGCCGGCGAGCTGCTCGAGCGACGGCCGGTGGAAGTCGAAGCGGTGGCAGCGATCGAGGATCGTCGCCGGGACCTTGTGCGCCTCGGTCGTCGCGAGCACGAACACGACGTGGGGCGGCGGCTCCTCGAGCGTCTTGAGGAACGCGTTCCACGCCGAGGTCGAGAGCATGTGCGCCTCGTCGAGGATGTAGACCCGCCGGCCGCCGGCCATCGGCTGGAGGGCAACGTTCTCGCGCAGCTCCCGGATGTCGTCGACCGAGTTGTTCGAGGCCGCGTCCATCTCGACCACGTCGAGCGACGTGCTGGCGGCGATCGCCCGGCAGGCCGGGTCGTCGGGCGCGAAGTCGGCGCGCGGGCCGCCCTCGACGTTCAGCGCGCACGCGAGCAGCTTGGCCATGCTCGTCTTGCCGGTGCCGCGCGAGCCGACGAACAGGTAGGCGTGATGGACCTTGCCGAGCTCGATCGCGTTGCGCAGCGTGCGCACGATGTGCTCCTGACCGACCACCTCGTCGAAGGTGCGAGGTCGATGGCGGCGGTAGAGCGAGAGCACGGGCGCCTGATGCTAGCCGCGCCACGGGCGGTAGCTTCCGCGCGATGAGCGCGGGCGCGGCGACGGCACCGGCGCGGGGGGCGGGCTCGCCGCGCGAGCCGCCCCGGGGCGCCGTGGGACTCGCCAGCGCCTTCGCTGCGGCGGGGATCGCGGTGGTCGTGTACCTGGCCTTCGGCGGCCACGCCTTCCTCAACTACGACAGCTCCTACACGCTCGCGTGGGGAGCCGACCTCGCCGCCGGTCGCACGCCGCGTTACGACGTCCCGGTCGCCCCAACCCCGCATCCCCTGGCCTTGGGGATCGGCGTGCTGCTCGCCCCCCTGGGCGACGCCGCCGAGGGCGTGTTCCTCGCCCTGGTGCTGCTGGCGATCGGCGCGCTCGCGGTGGGCGTCTTCCGACTCGGGGCGCGCCTGTACGCCTGGCCCGTGGGGCTCGTGGCCGGAGCGATCGTCCTCACGCGCCAGCCGATCCTCAACTACGGCATCCGAGGCTACGTCGACCTGCCGGCGATCGCCCTGGTCGTGTGGGCGGCGGTGCTCGAGGCGCGGCGCCCGCGCCGCGGTGCGCCGGTGCTCGTCCTGCTCGCGATCGCCGGGCTCCTGCGCCCCGAGGCGTGGCTGTTCGCCGCCGTTTACTGGCTGTGGACGGCTCCGGCGCTCGGGTGGGCGGGGCGCGCTCGCCTCGCCGCGCTCGCGATCTCGGCTCCGGTCGTATGGGCGGTCAGCGACCTGCTCGTCACCGGAGACCCGTTCTCGTCGCTCCACGGCACGAGCAGCCTCGCCGCCGAGCTCGAGCGGCCCACCGGCCTGCTCGCCCTGCCCACGGTCGTCCCCTACCGCCTCGGCGAGATCCTGCGCCTGCCCGAGCTGGTCGGCGCGGTGCTCGGGTTCGCGGCCGGCCTCGCGTGGTTTCGCCGCCGCACGCTGCTGCCGACCGCGATCGCCCTGCTCAACGGCGTGGCCTGCACCGCCTTCGCGATCGCCGGCCTCCCCCTGCTCGGCCGCTACCTGTTCCTCGCCGCGTGCATGCTCGCGCTGTTCACGGGGCTAGCCGCGCTCGGGTTCACCGCGCTCCCCGAGGACTCCGGGACGGTCCGGCTCGGCGGGGCGGCGGTCGGCCTCACCGTGCTCGCCGCGCTCGTCCTCTTCTTCCCGATCCAGCTCGGGCGATTGAGCGCCCTGCGTGCCGACATCGCCGCGCGCGACCGCGTCCAGGACCGCCTCCACGCCCTGGTCCGCCAGCCGCCGGTCGCCCGGGCGCTCGCCAGCTGCGGGCGGCTCTACCTGCCGAACCACCGCAACGTCCCGAGCCTCGCCGTATGGACCGACCGCCCGCCCCGCGACTTCCCCTCCGCCCAGCTCGCGCGACCGCCGGCGCGCGGCCTGTTCCTCGCGCCGGCGAACGCGACCGTCGCGCGGCTCTCGATCCTCGACCCCAAGGATCCGCGCCGGCTCGAGGCGCAGACGCCTCCGACCTACCGGCCGATCGCGCGCAACGACGCGTGGATCCTCTACGGTGCCTGCCGTCGATGAGCTACGGAGAGATCATCAAGACGGCGTTCCGGATAACCCGGAGTAACCGCCATCTGTGGTTCTTCGGGCTGTTCGCGGGCGCGGGCGCCAACGTGCCGGCCCCCAACTTCGGGGGCGGCTTCAACTTCCAGGGGCCCGACCGCTCCGACGCGGCGGTCCCGTGGTCGACGCTCGCGCAGGGCGATGCGCCGAGCCCTGGCGTTCTCGTCGCGATCGGCGTCGCCGTCCTCGTGCTCGTCCTCGCGCTGATCGCGCTGAGCCTGCTCTCGCAGGGAGCCCTGGCCGAGAGCGTCGCGGCGATCGACCGCGGAGGCGAGCGGAGCTTCCGGGTGGCGTGGCGGGCCGGCTCGCGCAGCTTCTGGCGGATGCTCGGGCTCGCGGCGCTGATCCTCGCCATCTTCCTCGCCGCGGCGATCGTGGTCGGTGTCCCGCTCGGGCTGATCGTCTGGGGCGTCTTCTCGGCGACCGAGGCGCTCGCGCCACGGATCCTCGTCGGAGTGCTCGCGGGCCTCTTCGCCCTGGCGGCCGTGCTGGTCCTCATCATCCTCCTCCCGCTCGTCGGCCAGCTCGCGGTGCGGGAGCTCGTGGTGCGCGAAGGGCGGCCGGTCGCGTCGTTCCGCGCCGGCGTCGCGCTCTTCCGCGCTCACCTCGGCAAGAGCCTGCTGCTGTGGCTCATCCTCCTGGGGATTGGGATCGGCGCGGCGATCGTCCTGCTGATCGCCGCCCTGCTCGTGGGGCTCGTGCTCGCCCTCCCCGCGATCGGGCTCGCCGTCGGCGGCCTCGAGGTCCCGGCAATCATCGCCGGCGTGATCGCCGGGATCATCCTGCTGGCGCTCTTCGTCGTCGCGCTCGCCGCGCTCGGGACGTTCAACCACGCCTACTGGACGCTCGGCTACCTCCGGCTGCGCGCGCTCGAGGCCGCGGCTGCCCCACCCGGACCCGCGCCACCCGGGCCCGCGCCGGCAGCCTGAGGCAGTCGGCACCCGGCGCGCTCACGCCGAGGTGTCGCGCGCGCCGCGCCATCGCGGGCTGGTCAGGTGAGGACCGTGCACCCGCCGTCGAGATCGACCTTCGAGCGTTCCCGCCGTCCCCGGGCTCCGGTCAGGCTTCCCCGCGGCGCATGGTCGGTGTCGCTTAAGGCTGCTTCCTCCCGGATCTGACCTGGTTCACGAGCGACCATCGCGCGGGACCTGACCATCGACGCTCGGAGGCGGCGTACTGGTCTCGAAGGCCGCGTCCCTCGGGCGGGGATTCGGCCTCGCTAGAGCGGATTGCGAGTACAGGACACCGCTACCTCCCCGCCTAGCACGGTCCGAGGCGAGTGTAGCTCCCGTCGGAGGCGCGAAAGACGAGCGGGCGCCGAGACGCCCCGCTCCGCTGCGGGTCTTCGTGTCGGCTAGGAGCCGACCGGGCCGGGCGCCTTCTGGAAGCCGCACTTCCGGCCCTTGTTGTTCTTCGGGGTCTTCTTGGGACCGTTGCCCTGCTGCTTCCCGACGGTCGGGCACGGGCCCTTGGGACCATGACGCTCGCCGTGGTCCGCGAGCGCGGCGGCCGGTGCCGAGACCGCGAGCGCCAGGCCGGCGAGGATGGCTGCGAGCTTGCGCATGGGACTTCCTCCCGTTGTGGAACCCGTTCGAGCAGTACAACGCCGCGACCGAGGCCAGGTTGGGGAGTTGGGCGCGGAATGTCGGCGCGAGGCTCACCGGGCCCGCCCGGCTCGCGCGGAGCCGCGGCCCCCCGAGCTAGCGTCCGACGGAGACCGACGGATCGAACATCAGCGGGCCTTTTGCCAGTGGCGTGGCTCGCGTCGCTCGAGCGCTCCCGCCCGCACGAGCGCCACGAACCGAGCCACGAGCTCCTCGTCGAACTGGGCTCGGGAGCCGCTCTCGAGCTCGTAGAGGGCGTCCTCGACAGCGAGTGGCTCGCGGTATAGCCGGGGGCAGGTCATCGCATCGAAGGCGTCGGCCACGGCAAGCAACCTGCTCTCGAAGGGAATCTCGTCCCCGGTCAGCCCGTCGGGATACCCATCGCCGTCGACGCGCTCGTGCAGGTGCCCCACCCACCGTGCGATGTCGGGAAGACCCGCTCCGAGCAGGATGTCGCGCCCCGTGGAGGAGTGTCGGCGCATGAGCGTCACCTCGTCCGAGTCGAGCGGCCCTTCCTTCCAGAGGACGGCGTCGGGGACGCCGATCTTGCCGACGTCATGGAGCACGGCCGCTCTGCGGACCAGCTCGACGTGCTCCTTCTCGAGGCCAAGGCCCTCGGCGAGAGCGACGGCGTAGGCGGCGACCGCGTGAGAATGGAGGTGCGTGTAGCCGTTACGGGCGTCGACCGCGCGCGCCAGCGCCTCGACCGTGTTCTGGAGGTAGCGCTCGTGGCACCCTCTGGCCCCGAGCTCCGTCGGGAGCTGGGTCTCCTGTCGCGAGGCGTAGACACACGCCCGGTGGCGTCCTCGCGCCTTCGCCCAGAAGAGCGCCTCGTCGGCGCGCTCCATGAGCTCTCCGAGCTCCGCGGAGTCACCCGGGAACTCGGCGATCCCGGCGCTGAACGACAGCGGGGGCTGCTCGGGTGTGAGCCGTAGCTCGCCGACCGCGTGCTCGATGCGTTCGAGCACTTGAATGGCGAGCTGCGCGTCGGCCCGGGCAAGCACGAGCATGAACTCATCGCCTCCGACCCGGGCCGAGGCGTCACCGGGGCGCACGGCGAACGCCAAGTGGTCGGCCACGATACGGAGGACCTTGTCACCGACGGCGTGGCCGCAGAGGTCGTTGACATGCTTGAAGAAGTCGATGTCGAGCGCCACGAGGGCGACCGAGTGCCCCTCGCGCTCGGCGAGGGAGAGCTGCGTCCCCAGGCCGTCGGCGAGGGCCTGGCGGTTGAACGAGCCGGTCAGCGGGTCGCGCAGGGCCTGTCGCGCGAGGTCGTCGCGTTGAGCGGTGACCCGCTCGAGCTCCCGCTCGACGCTCTCCAACCGCAACCTGGGTACGACCGTCGGCCCCTGCTCACCGGGTGCGGGCTCGGCGGGAGGGCGGTATCTCTCCACGTTCCCTCGGGACTCGCGAACCGGGTAGAGCGACTTGGCGGCCCGCTGCTCCTCGTCGAGCGCCGGAGCGCCCGAGGACTCGGGCTCGTTCTCGGCGAGCGAGCCTCCCTGACGGCGGCGCTCGCGGAACCGGTCCTCGAGCTCAGCCAGTCCCATGCTCGACCTCCTCGGTCCGAGCCGGGGGGCGCACGAAGGCGAGATCCCAGCGCTGCGCACGGTCCTCGGAGTCGTTTCCGCCCCTGAGCACACCGTCGCAGCGCGGGCAACGATCGTGAGAGGTGTACCCCGCGGCGCTGTACGAGATCAGGCCGCAAGTGGGGCAGATGAGATGGGGCACGAGCGGCCCCTTCCTCCGAGCGTCCCGTGCTTGCCTCGAGGCACCAGCCGCGGGTCAAGCCGCGTTCTACCCGGCTCGGGTAGCCCTCGGCGCCTCTCCGCGGAGGGTCGCGTCGGGCCGAACAAGCGCAGGGTAGCGGAGCGCGGCCCGGGGCGCAACCTGTAACT
>DATHAN010000186.1:0-2115 GCA_035296645.1 Thermoleophilaceae bacterium | reverse complement strand
CGGATCCGTTCTCGAGCTGTCTGAGGAGCTGCCGCCCGGTGGGCTCCCAAACGAGCGACTGGAGCCTCAGGCGCTCGAGCTCCGAGGGCTGGTCGGCCAGCAGGTAATCCTGCGGCATGGGCGCAGTATCCCCTACCCGCGACGGAGCAGCAAACGCGTTCCCAGCTGCGCGCAGTTCGAGCTCGTCGTCCATGAGATAGTCGGCACGTGGCGGAGATCATCGTCCCGAGCCGCTTCAACGGTCCGCTCGACTGCGGACAGGGCGGCTACACGGCGGGCCTCGCGGCGGGTTTTCTCGCCGGAGCGGTCGAGATATCCCTCCGGCGGCCCGTGCCGCTCAACACTCCGCTCGAGGTCGCCCGCGGGGGAGCGCGGTCGGTACGCGTGCTCGACGGCGACGTGCTTATCGCCGAAGGGCGCAGAGCGCCCGACTTCGAGCTCGAGGTTCCGGCGCCCGTGAGCCGCGACGAGGCGCGCCGTGCGAGGGAGGACTACCGGGGACTCGCGCACGGTCTCTTCAGCCGCTGCTTCGTCTGTGGGCGGGCTCGAGACGATGCGTTCGGGGTCTTCGCCGGTCCCGTCGAGGGCCGCGAGCTCGTTGCCTCGCCATGGACGCCGCCTGACTGGACAGCCGACTCGAAGGGACACGTCCTTCCGGAGTTCCTATGGGCTGCGCTCGACTGCCCGACCTACTTCGCGCTCTATCCGAGCGGTGAGTTGCCACTGAGCGTCCTCGCCCGCCTGACCGCGCGCGTCGACGCCCCGGTCGCCGTCGGCGAGGAGCACGTCGTCATCGCGTGGCCGCTCGAGGCCGAGGGTCGCAAGCGCCACGCGGGCGCCGCGGTCCTCTCCGCCGAGGGTGAGACGCTCGCGGTGGCGCACGCACTCCTGATCGAGCCGCGGGACCCCTAAGGCAAACCGGGCTCGCCGAGACTCAATGGCGCGCCCTCTTCTGTTCAATACCGGGCGTGGCCGAGCTCCGTATTCGCCGTGACGATCTCTCCGTATGCGAGATGGTCGATGGTGAACCGCTCCGGCCGGACCTTGGGGAGGGCGAAGCCCAGCTCCTCATCGAGCGCTTCGCGCTGACCGCCAACAACGTCACCTACGCCGCCCTCGGCGACGAGCTCGGCTACTGGCGAATCTTCCCCGCCTCCGAGGGCTGGGGGCTATTGCCGGCTTGGGGTTATGCCCGCGCCCTCGCATCGCGGTCGCCCGCGCTAGCCGAGGGTCAACGGGTCTACGGGCTCGTTCCGACGGCGAGCTACCTCACGGTCCGACCCGCTCCGCATCGGTTCGGGTTCGTGGACATGACCCCGCACCGCGTGGACCTCTCCCCCGTCTACAACCAGTACCTCTGGGTCGCGGACGAGGGCGACGACACCGACCTCGTCATGCGTCCACTCTTCGGCACCTCCGTTCTGCTCGACTTGAAGCTGAGCGAGCCCGGCGACGTTGCTCAGACGGTCGTGGCGACGAGCGCGTCGGCCAAGACGGCGTACGGCCTCGCGTACCTCCTTAGCGAGCGCGAGGTGAAGACGATCGGCCTCACCTCAGCCCCCCGCCGCGCGTGGGTCGAGGGCCTGGGGCTCTACGACGCGGTGCTGGCCTACGACGAGATCGACGCAATCGATCCGGCGGGAGACGCCGTGCTCGTCGACTTCGCCGGCGACCGCCGCCTCCTGCGGGAGCTCCACGAGCGACTCGGCGGGACGCTCGTACGCTCGATCTCGGTCGGCTTCACGCACCGGCGGCGTGGCGGGGAAGGCGTGTCGGTGCGAGGGCCGACGCCGGAGTTCTTCTTCGCCCCGGAAGAGATGAAAGGCCGTGGGCGCAAGCTCGCGCAGCGGTACGCCGCGGCGTGGCCAGGCTTCGCTCGCGTACTCGAGGGGACGCTGCGGATCGAGCAGATCTCCACCGGCGACGAGCTTAAGCGCGTCTACCGCGATCTGGTCGAGGGCCGCACGGATCCGGCTCTCGCCCACGTTGTACGCGTGGCGCCGTGACCTACCCGGGACTACGGGGCGGTCCTAGAGCAGGCGCCGCCCAGCGCGCATCAAACCGCCCGCTCGTAGACCAGGACCAGTACGCCATCCCCGACGACCCTCGACTCCT
>DATHAN010000185.1:0-3997 GCA_035296645.1 Thermoleophilaceae bacterium | reverse complement strand
TCGGTCTCCGAGGAATGGCTCGAGCGCCACGACTTCCACGTCCACGTCCCCGCCGGGGCGATCCCCAAGGACGGTCCGAGCGCCGGCGTCACGATCGCGACGGCGCTCGTCTCGCTCATCACCGGCCGTCCGGTGCGCTCGGACGCGGCCATGACCGGCGAGGTCACGCTCACCGGGCAGGTCCTGCCGATCGGCGGGCTCAAGGAGAAGGCGCTCGCCGCCCAGCGCATGGGCATCGCGGTGGTGATCGCGCCGAAGCTGAACAAGCCCGACATCGAGGACGTCCCCGCCCACCTGCGCGAGCAGATCGAGTTCCGCTTCGTCGAGTCGGTGGGCGAGGTGCTGCGGTTCGCGCTCGAGGACGGCGACGGGTCGCCGCGGGCGGGCGGACGCGCGCACGCGGCGCGGCGACGGCGGCGCGGCCCGCGCGAGCGCCCGCGCGGGGCGGGACGCCGCCTCGAGGAAGAGCCGATCGAGCGTCGCTGAGCGCACGCGCCCGCTGCCCGGCTCCCCCGGCGCGCGCCGACGTGACTCGGCAACGCCGATCCGGGTATTGTCGGGGGCAGGCGAAAGCGGACCCTAGGAGAGCCATGGCTGCAAAGAGGAAGGCCGCGAAGGCGGGCACGGGGATGTGGGCCGCCGGGAAGGCGGTGCGCAACAACCCGTACATCGAGCGCCTCGTCGAGGACGACGACCTGCGCGACAACCTGCGGACGGCGTTCGAGTCGTCGCGCAAGGCGTACGAGCGCATCGCCGACGGACGCGGCCCGGGCGCCATCGTCGACGACAAGAGGACCCAGCGCGACCTGAGGGAAGCGGCCGGGGCGTTGCGCGATGCCGCCGACGCCCTGCGGGGCACGAAGCGCAAGCGCAAGGCCAAGCGCCGCGGCGGCCTGCTGATGGTCGGCCTGGTCGGCCTGGGCGCCGCCGTGACGCTCAACGAGGGGCTGCGCAACAAGCTCCTCGACCTCCTGTTCGGCGCGGAGGAGGAGTTCGAGTACTCGTCGTCCACCACCGCGCAGACCTCGCCGCCCGTGGCCGGCGGCGGCGCCGGCGCGGCGGGCACATCCGCCGCGACGACCGCCGGGGCGCCCCCGTCCGGAGCGCCAGAGGGGCCCGTCGGGACCTCCTGAGCTCGCCGGAGTCCGCTCGACACGCTTGCGAGAGGCGCCCCGCGGGGCGCCTCTCGCTGTTTGGGGGAGGCGCCGCGGGAGCTTGGCGGGCATGAGCGAGCCCGAGGGCGGACCGCTGCCCGAGTGGCCGACGCGGACCGTCGGCGTGCTGACCGCCGCCGGGCCGCACGCGATCCCGGTCTCCACCGCCGTGCGCGCGGGCGACGACCGCCTGCTGCTTGGCCTGGCGCGGCGACGACGGACCCTCGCTCGCCTGCGCGAGGACCCGCGCGCGGCGTTCGCCGTGCTCGCCGAGGGCATCGCCTTCACCGCCTACGGCCGGACGCGCGTCGTGCGCGAGCAGCTCGAGCGGGCGCCGGCGGTGGCGGCGCTCGAGCTCCGGGTCGAGCGGTTGCAGGACCACCTCGCCGAGGGACGCACGGAGATGCTCGCCGCGCCGGAGTGGCGGTGGGCCGAGGACGAGGCACGCGAGGCCGATCGGGCGGTGGTGGCGGAGCTCGAGGCGCTCGCGCGCGGGTGAGGCAACCCCCGGGTGGACTCCGCCCGGGCCGCGGTCGCGGCGTAGACTCGAGGCCGTGAGAGGGGGGGACCCGCACGCCGCCGGCGAGAAGGGCGCTCGTCGCCACGCTCATCGCCCTGACCGCCGCGGGCGCGCCGGCCGCGCCCGCGGCCCTCGCCGCGCCGGCGCCTCCGCTCTCCCACTCGGGCCGGTGGATCACCGACGACCGCGGACGGGTGACCATCCTGCGCGGCTGGAACATGGTCTACAAGGTCGACTCCTACCGGCCCGCCGACACCGGCTTCGGCGAGGACGACGCCCGCTTCCTCGCCCGCCACGGCTTCAACACGATCCGCCTCGGGGTGATCCACAAGGGGCTCGAGCCGCAGCTCCCCGGCCCGGGCGGCCGGCCGCGCTATCGCGAGGGCTACGTCGACAGCATCGCGGCCAGCGAGCGCACGCTCGCACGCCACGGCATCTTCACGCTGCTCGACTTCCACCAGGACCTCTATAACGAGCGCTTCGAGGGCGAGGGCCTGCCCGACTGGGCGGTGGTCGGCGACGCGCGCACGCTTCCGGCCGAGCCCAAGCAGGGCTTCCCCGCGAACTACCTGGGCATGCCGGCGCTCAACCGGGCGTTCGACCACTGCTGGGCGAACGACCCGGCGGCCGACGGCCGGCGCCTCCAGTCCGCGTTCGGAGCGGCGTGGCGTCACGTCGCCGCGCGCTTCCGCGACCGCCCGCGCGTCCTCGGATACAACCTGCTGAACGAGCCGTGGCCGGGGTCGCAGTACCCGAGCTGCGTCTCGGCCAGCGGCTGCCCGGCGTTCGACCGCGGGTTCCTCGAGCCCTTCTCGGAGCGGACGATCGCGGCGATCCGCCGCGCCGACGCGCGCAAGCTCGTGTGGTACGCGCCGCTCCTGACCTTCGACTTCGGCGCCGACTCGAGCCACGGCGACACCGGCGACCCGCGCGCGGGCTTCGCGTTCAACATGTACTGCCTGGCGAGCGGTCCGCTCGCCATACCTGGGGTGCCCCGCCGTGCGAGGTCGGCTACCGGCTAACACTCGACAATGCCGAGCGCCAGTCGCGCGAGACCGGCGACGCGCTGGTGCTGACCGAGTTCGGCGCGACGGACGACCTGCGAACGGTCGAGCGAATCGCCGAGCTCGCCGAGCAGCGGATGATCTCGTGGCAGGAGTGGCACTACTGCGCGTGCGACGACCCGACGACGACCGCCGACCCCGTCGAGACCCAGGCGCTCGTGAACGACCCGTCGAAAGCCGCCGGCCGGCCGGAACCTCCAGGCGGCGAAGCTGCGGGTGTCGTCGCGGCCGTACCCGGAGGCGGTCTCCGGCACGCCCGAGGCGTTCGGCTTCGACCGTGCGGCCAAGCGCTTCACGCTTCGCTACTCGACGCGCCGGGCGGACGGCGGCGGGCGCTTCGCCGCCGGCTCGGTGTCCGAGGTCTTCGTCCCGCGGCTCCACTACCCGGGCGGCTACGCGGTCACGGTGGCGGGCGCGCGGGTGACCTCGCCGCCGGGCGCTCCGCACCTGCGGCTCGAGAGCTGCCCCGGGGCCGCGCGGGGCACGCTCGAGGTGACCGCCGGAGGCGGCGGCTCGCCGCGGGGCGTGTGCGCGCTGGGGCCGGGCGAGGAGACGGCAGGGGACGACGTCATCGTCGGGACGCCGGGTGACGACGTCATCCGCTGTGGCTCGGGCGACGACCGCGCCTTCGGCGGCGGCGGGAACGACACCATCGACTGCGGCTCGGGGAACGACGTCGTGTACGGCGGCTCCGGGAACGACACGCTGCTCGGGGGCTCGGGCCACGACCGCCTCGCGGGCGGCCCGGGCGACGACCGCTTGAGCGGCGGCTCCGGCGACGACCGGCTCGACGGGGGGCCGGGCCACGACCGGACGAGCGGCGGGACCGGGGGCGACACGGTGACCCGCAGCGAGTGAGAGCTCAGCCGAGCTTCGGCGACCGCCACTCGGCGGCCAGCCGCCGCGCGAGCTCCCCGGCGAGCTCCGCGCGCAGGACGCGCGCCTGCTCGAGCGAGTCGCGGTCCCGCAGGGTGACGGTGCCGTCGTCGACCGTCTGGTGGTCGACGGTCACGCCCCACGGCGTGCCGATCTCGTCCTGGCGGCGGTAGCGCCGGCCGATCGAGCCGCCGGCGTCGTACTCCGCCGGCATCAGGCCGCGGAGCTCCTCGTAGATCTCGCGGGCGAGCTCGGGTTGGCCCTCCTTGTTGACGAGCGGCAGCACGGCGACCTTGACGGGCGCGAGCCGGGGGTGGAGGCGAAGCACGGTGCGCGTGCGCCCCTCGACCTCCTCCTCGTCGTAGGCGTCGACGAGGAAGGCG
>DATHAN010000184.1:0-6450 GCA_035296645.1 Thermoleophilaceae bacterium | reverse complement strand
GTGCTCGATGCCGAGCGCCATCAGCCCCCTGGCGACCTGCCTCAGGTTCTCGCCGAGCGCGCCGTAGGAGATCTCCTGCCACTCGCCCTCGGCGTCCTTGAACCTGAGCGCGGTGCCGCTGTGGGAGCTCGTGGCCGTGGCAACCATCTCGGCGAGCGTCTTCGCGCGGGTGCCGAGCTCGGCGCCGCTCGAGCCGCTGTCGTCCTCTTCCTCCTCTTCGCCCTCTTCGTCCCCCTGCTCGCCTTCGTCTCTCCCCTCCTCCTCCTCGGCCGAGCTCTCGGCTTCTGGGCTCTGCTCCGCCTCGGTCTCTGCCTCGGATTCGCCCTCGCCCTCGCCTTCCTCGCCCTCGGAGTCGCCGCGCGTCACGCCCGCCTCGAAGACCGACCGCGGCTCGCCGTCCTCCTCCTCTTCCTCCTCGTCCGACCCCTGCTCGTCCTGCGCTTCGTCACTCTCGCCCTGAGCGTCGGCCTCGCCCTGCCCCTCGGCCTCCTCGCCTCCGTCGGTCTCATCGCCCGCACCGCCCTCCTCGGACGCCTCGTCGCGCTGCTCCTCGCCGCCCTGCGCCCGCGCTCCGTCGCTCTGCTCCTCGGACGACTTGGGCTGCTCCTCGTCCTGCCGCTCGTCGCTCTGTTGCGTCTCCTCGGTCGCCACGTCGGCGCTCCCTCCCTCGTTCGCGTCGGCGCCTAGATACCCACGACGGGACGCCGCGACTCGGGATTGTTGCGCTCGGGGCATCCTCCTGCCGTGCTCGCCCTCGTCCTCGCGCTGTGCTCCAGCCTCGCCTGGGGCGTCGCCGACTTCATCGCCGGCCTCAAGAGCCGCAGCCTCCCGGTGGTGAGCGTGATGCTCGTCGCGGTCTCGACGGGCTTCGTGCTCGCCGCCTCGATCGTCGCGGTCCGCGGGCTGGGCCCGCCCGGAGGGCGCTACCTCGCGCTCACCGCGCTGTCCGCGGTGCTCGGCTCGATCGGCCTCGCCGCCTTCTATCGAGGCCTGGCCGTAGGGGCGATGAGCGTGGTCGCCCCGATCGCCGCCACGGGCGCGGCCGTGCCGGTGGCCTTCGGCCTGGCGAGCGGAGAGCGGCCCGCGGCGGTGCAGGTGGCGGGCGCGGCCCTGGCGGTGGCTGGGGTGGTGCTCGCGGCGCGCGAGGAGGCGCCGGACCGGACGGCGGCCGGCAGACGCGAAGACGATCGGCCTCGGGTCGCGCCCGGCGCGGCGCTCGCCATGCTCGCGGCGTTCGGCCTCGGCAGCTTCCTCGTGGTGATCGGCGCGGCGAGCGAAGGCGACTTCGGCTGGGCGATCCTCGGGAACCGGGCCGTTTCGCTCGTCCTCCTCGGGGTCGCCGCGCTCATCCTCCGCCCGCGGCCGCCGGCCGGCGTGCGCGACGCCTCTCCGGCGGTGGCGGTCGGCGTGCTCGAGACCGTCGCCAACACGCTGATCGCCGTGGCGATGACGCTCGGGCTCGTGAGCCTCGTGGGCGTCCTGGCGTCGCTCTTCCCCGTGGTGACCGTGGCGCTTGGCCGGATCGTGCTCGGCGAGCGCATCGCCGCGGGTCAGGGGGTCGGGACGGCGGGCGCCCTGATCGGCGTGGTGCTGATAGCCGCCGGCGGCGACGCAGCGTGACGGCTGGGCACGATCCGATTCCGTCGAAGATCCAACCCAACCCTCGTGTCCGGCGTTCCACTTAATATGTGTAGTCGACCGGCCGTGGGGGGCGCCTGTGCTGGTGCGTCGACGCGGTAACGAAGCCGCGCGAGCGGCTCAACCAAAGGTCAAGGAGACCTCATGATCACTCTGGGCCTCATTCTGTTGATCATCGGCCTGATCGCCAACATCGGCGTGCTGTATACGATCGGCGCGATCCTGCTGGTGGTCGGCCTCATCCTCGCCCTGCTCGGGACGATGGGCCGCGCCGTCGGCGGACGAAGGCACTACTTCTGAGCGCCTCCAGGCGCGTCGCCCGCGCGCGAAGGTAGAGCTCGCCGAGGAGGCGAGCCGCGGCCGGGGCCGGGCGCTGCGCCCGGCCCCCTCGCGTTCAGCGCAGCGTCACGCCGAGCAGCCGCTCGAGCTCCGGCAGGGTGCGCTCGGCCCCGCGGTGGAGGACCGCGGTCATCCCCACCGCCTGCGCTCCCTCGCAGTTCTCGCGCAGGTCGTCGACGAACACGCACTCCTGGGCGGGCACGCCGACGCGCTCGGCCCCGAGCTCGTAGATCTCCGGCTGGGGCTTGTGCAGCCCGACCTCGCCCGAGATGACCACGCCGTCGAAGAGCTCGGGAAAGACGGAGCGGTCGTAGCGGCCGGCGCCCCACGAGTTCGAGATCAGGCCCGTGCGCACGCCGGCGGAGCGGACCGACCTGACGGCCTCGATCATCTCCTGATCGGGTCCCATCTCGGCGAACAGACGGTTGACGAGGTCGGTCGTGTCGTCGACTCCGAGGCGCGCCCCGAAGCGCTCGCTGAACTCCTCCTCCGTCAGCTCGCCGCGCTCGAGTCCCCGCAGGTCGCCGAGCGCATCGGGATCGTCCCGGAAGAGCTGCTTGACGCGCTCCGGGTCGAGGCCCTCGCGCTCGCAGAAGCGTCGGAACGAGTGAAAGACGTCCGTGGTGAGGACGCCGCCGAAGTCGACGAGCAGACCCCTCACGAGCCGGGCGCCGGCTGCCGCGTGACCTCGAGCGCCGCGCGCGCGATCTCGGGGATGCCCCGATCCATGAACCCGTACCACGCGTCGTCGCTCGCGCCCTGGAGGAAGCGCTTGTAGTTGCCCTCGAGAAAGACGGCGGTCTTCCACAGCGCGAGCGTCTGGTACCAGCGCAGGTCGGACATCGAGCGACCAGTGCGCTCCTCGTAGCGGGCGATCAGCTCGTCGCGGGTGGGGAAGCCCTCCCCGCGCGTCACGTGCGACAGCCCCGAGAGGAGCGTCTCGGGGTCGCCCGGCTGGGCGTAGGTCGCGGTGAGGTAGCCGAGGTCGGCGAGCGGGTCGCCGATCGTCGAGAGCTCCCAGTCGAAGATCGCGACGAGGCGAGCCGGCGCGCCGGGCGCGTACATCGCGTTCCCGAGGCGGTAGTCGCCGTGGACGATCGTGGCGGGCGGCGACTCGGGCAGGTTGCGCCCGAGCCACTCGGTCACCTGCTCGACCTCGGGGATCTCGCGCGTCCTGTTGTACTCCCACAGGCCCGAGAAGCGCCGGAGCTGGCGCTCGAGGTAGCCGGTCGGCTTCCCGAACGAATCGAGCCCGTGGGCGAACGGGTCGACGGCGTGGACCTCGACGAGCGCGTCGATCAGCTCCTCGGCGACGCGCGCGCGCTCCGCGGGCGTGTCGAGTGCGTCGGGGACGGCGGTGGTGATCACCTCGCCCTCGATGTACGGCATTACGTAGAAGGGGACGCCGAGCGGCGACTCCTCCTCCGAGGCGGTGGCCAGCACGCGCGGGACGCGTGCCGTCGTGTCCTCGATCGCCGCGATCACGCGCGCCTCGCGCAGGACGTCGTGCGCCGAGGGCGGAAGCGGCGGGCGCGGGGGGCGACGCAGCACGAAGCGGTCCTCGCCGCGACGGAGGAGGAAGGTGAGGTTCGAGTGACCCTCGCCGATCCGCTCAGAGGCGAGCGGGCCCGAGCCGAGCCCGTGGCGGTCGAGGAACTCCTCGAGCGGGCGGTGGACGATCAGCGGCGGTCGCTCCTGGGCGGCCGCCGCCTCCCGGGTCTCGACGATGTCGGAGGGGTCCGTCAGGAGCGCGGATCCTCGCCCGGGATCTCGTCGAGGTGGCGGATGTTCTCGACGTCGTCGGCGTCGTCGCTCGGCTCGCCCTCGAACCACGCGTCGAGCACCTCCTCGAGCACCGCCTCGCTCGTCGAGCGCAGGGACAGGGCGAGCGCGTTCGCGTCGTTCCACCGCCGCGCGCCGCGCGCGGTCTCCGCGTCGGCGCACAGGGCGGCCCGCACGCCGGGGACCTTGTTGGCGGCGATCGACGCCCCCGTGCCGGTCCAGCAGCAGATCACGGCCTGGTCGGCCCGCCCGTCGGCGACATCGCGCGCGGCCGCCTCGCTCGCCCACGCCCAGTCGTCGCGCTCGCCCTCGACGAGCGCCCCGTGGACCATCGGCTCGTGGCCGCGCCGGCGCAGTTCCTCGACCACGCGCTCGGCGATGCCCGTGCGCTCGTCGCTCGCCACGGAGACCTTCATGGGGGCAAGGGTAAAGGGGCGGCGCTCGGGGCGGCGGTCGGGGCGGGCGCTCGGCGCGGGCGCTCGGGGCGGAGCCGTTTGCCACGCTCGGTGCCGCCCGCCACGGGCGTCACCATGGCGCGGTGCTCTCGCTGCCGACCGGCCGCAAGCTGCTCGTGCTCGACGCGGCGGTCGCCGTCTGGGCGCTCGCGTGGATCGCCGTCGGCGTGGTCGTCGGGCTCAGCGTCGCGCAGCTCAGCGAGCTGACCGGGGCCTTCCGCGCCGTGGGCGGGGCGATCGGGGGAGTCGGCGACACGCTCGGGAGCATCCAGGTGCCGCTGCTCGGCGGGCCGCTCGAGACGGCGAGCGACGCGGTGAGCGCAGCGGGGCGCGACGTGACCGCACGCGGCGACGCGGTCAGGGCGGATATCGAGCGCGCGAGCGTCGCGCTCGGGTCGGTGGTCGCGCTCATCCCGATCGTGCTCGTGTTGCTCGCCTACGCGCCCGCGCGCGTCGCCCGCGCGCGCGACACCGAGGCGCTACGCAAGCTGGTCGCGACCGGCGGCACGGCGCCGGAGCTCGAGTCGCTGCTCGCCGAGCGCGCGCTCAGGTCGCTGCCCTACCGCCGCCTCCAGGCGCTCGCGCCGCGGCCGTGGGCGGACGACCTCGTCACCCGGCGCGCGCTCGCCGAGGAGGAGCTTCGGCGGGTGGGCGTGCGACCGCCGTGGCGCGGCGCGCACGACGACCGCGGGTAGGAGGGTGTACGCGGCCGGCTCGTGAGCGGCTAGGGCCGAGCTCGGCGCGCCCTAGCCTTCACGGGCGATGCCCGAGCTTCCCGAGGTGGAGATCGCCGCGCGGCGTCTGCGCACCGGGCTCGCGGGGGCTCGCGTCGCGGCCGCGGCGGCGCCCGGGGTGGTCACCATGCGGACCTTCGATCCGCCGCTCGACGCTCTCGTCGGGCGCGCGGTCTCCGATGTCCGCCGCGCGGGGAAGATGCCGATCGTCGAGTTCGGCGACCTCGCGCTGCTCGTCCACCTCATGTCGGCGGGCCGGCTCGGCGTATTCGAGGGGCGCGCCTCGCCGCGCGACCGGCGCGTGCGGCTGCGGATCGCGCTCGAGGACGGTCGTGAGCTGCGCCTGCGCGAGTTCGGGACCCAGCAGCGCGCGTGGGCCAAGCTCCTGCCCGCGAGCGAGGTGGCCGACGACGAGTCGGTCGCCAGGCTCGGCCCGGAGGCGTGGCCCGCGCCGCCGCTCGACGAGTTCGCCGCCCTCGTCCGCCAGCCGCACCACCTGCACCCGCTTCTGCGTGACCAGCGCACGATCGCCGGCATCGGCCGCTCGTGGGTCGACGAGATCCTGTGGACCGCGCGCCTGTCGCCGTTCCGCCAGGGCAGCGAGCTCGACGACGAGGCGGTGGCGGCGCTGCATCGCGCCTGCGACGAGGTGATCGGCGGCGCCCTCGAGCACTACGAGCGCATCGTCGGCGACTCGCTGCCCGACAAGGCACCGATGCCGCTTCGGGTCCACGCGCGTCAGGGCGAGCCGTGCCCACGCTGCGAGACGACGCTCGAGGCGGTCTTCTTCAAGGACCACGTCACGACTTACTGCCCGCAGGAGCAGACCGGTGGGCGGGTGCTCAAGGACCGGAGGTTGTCGCGG
The DNA here is from genome assembly GCA_035296645.1 of Thermoleophilaceae bacterium. GTDB lineage: Bacteria > Actinomycetota > Thermoleophilia > Solirubrobacterales > Thermoleophilaceae > JACCUC01. The sequence goes on along the minus strand of DATHAN010000184.1, from coordinate 637 downwards.
CTGTTGCGGTGACGGCTCCGGGGTCCTTGGCCCCCGGCCGCCTGCTCAGGCGACGAGCTCCCGCTCGAGCGGCGTCCGGAAGCGAGGGGTGAAGCGCGTCTCGCCGAGCCACGCGCGAAGCCGCTCGGCATCGGCGGAGATCGCCGCCTCGGCCTCCGCGCCTATGTCCTCGAGCAGGCGGAAGGCGATCTCGCCGTCGCGCCGCTGGCCCCATGCCCCGACCACGCGGCCGTCCCACCACACCGTCGGACCGGCGTTCCCGTTCGCGTCGAAGACGAGGGGGGAGTGGTCGCCGAGGAACCAACTCCTCTCCGCCCACCCCATCACGGTCGCATCGAGCGAGGGCAGCAGCGCCGGCCCCGGGGCGGGCGCGGCCACCGGCTCGAGGTCCCCCGCGAGCGCCAGCCCGGTGGCCGAGCCGCCGAGCGAGACCTCGACCGCACCGATCGCCGCGACCGCCCGCCGCACCTGGGCGACGGTCCAGCCCGTCCACCAGTTGAGGTCGCTGGCCGGCGACGGGCCGAAGGCGCGGAGCCATCGCCGCGCGAGCTCGGCCTCCGCGTGCTCGGGCGGCAACGCTTGGGTCTCGCCCCCGAGCCAGGCGGCGGCCGTAGTCCAGCGGTACTGGCCGCTCACC
>DATHAN010000183.1:0-2245 GCA_035296645.1 Thermoleophilaceae bacterium | reverse complement strand
GACGCGCCCGCCGAGCAGGAGCGCCCCGCCGATCCCCGTCCCGAGCGTGAGCATCACCGCCTCCGCCGCTTCCCGCGCCGCTCCGAGGCGATGCTCGGCGAGCAGCGCGAGGTTGGCGTCGTTGTCCCACGCCACCGGCAGCCCGACCCGCCGCTCCATCTCCGCGCCGAAGGCCACGCCGTCGAGCGGGAGGTGCACGCAGCGCACCGACACCCCGCGCCGGCGGTCGATCGCCGACGGTATGCCGAAGCCGACGGCGACCGCGTCGGGGGCGGTCGCCCGCGCCTCCTCGACTGCGTGCGCGAGCAGGTCGAACAGCTCGTCGCGGTCGAGCCCGGCGACCGGCCGCCACGCGCGGTGCTCGACCGCTCCCCCGTCGGCGATCACACCTCCGAGCAGCTTCGAGCCCCCGACGTCGAAGGCGAGGACCCGTGGCGACGGCATCGAAGGACGGTATACACCGCGGGATGACGAACCCCCCTCCCCGACCCGAGTACAAGGTCTACCGCTCGCGGCGCGGCCCGTTCGTGCGCCTGCGCGGGCTGGGCGGCCTCGAGGGGCTGCGCCGCTCGCGCGGGCGCGACCCCGGCCCGCGCCTCCCGCGCGAGCGCCCGCCATGGCGAAAGGTCCTCAAGTGGGTGGCGATCGTCGCGGCGGCGTGGATCGCGCTCGCCATCGTCCTCTTCTTCGTCAGCGCCCAGCTCGAGCAGAACAAGGGCGTCCCGCGCTCCGCCCAGCGCCGGCTCCAGGGCCACTCGAGCTTCCTCACCGGGAGCACGGTGCTCGTGATCGGCTCGGACCGCCGCCCGAGCACGAGCACGGAGGAGAAGTCGCCGCCCCGGGCCGACAGCATGATGCTGCTGCGCGCGAGCCTCGGCCAGGTCCGCCGCGTCTCGATCCTGCGCGACTCGTACGCCGAGATCCCCGGCTACGGCGCTCAGAAGATCAACTCGGCCTACGCGATCGGGGGCACGGGCCTCCTGATCCGCACGGTCGAGGGCTTCTTCGGCGGTGACGTCCAGGTCAACCACGTGATCCGCCTGTCGTTCGACGGGTTTCCCAAGCTGATCGACGCGCTCGGGGGAATAAGGATCACGTTGAAGCGCTGCGTGCGCTCGCAAAAGTTCAACGGCCGCCGGGTCAACCTGAGCAAGGGGACCCACCACCTCGACGGCCAGGAGGCGCTCCGCTTCGCGCGCGTGCGGCAGAACTTCTGCGACCCGAGCGAGGACGACCGCGACCGCGCCGCCCGCCAGCAGATGGTGTTGTCGGCGATCCGCTCGCGCCTGTTCTCGCCGGGCGCGTTCGTGCGCGCACCGTGGATCGGGTGGCGCGTGCCGCAGACGATCAGCACCGACCTCGCCGGGCCGGGCCTGTCGGCGCTCGCCTTCGACGTGGTCACCGGGGGCTCGGGCAGGACGCGCGTGCTCGAGCCGGCGGGGTTCGGCCCCGGGGGAAGCGTGCTCGTCTCGGAGGAGGAGCGCGCCGCCGCCGTCCGCTACCTGCGCGGGGGTCGCTGACCGCGGCCTCGGGCCGCGACGCCGCTCAGCTCGACGACGAGCTGCCCGAGCCGGACTTCGCGCCGGAGCCCTTGTCCGCAGCGCCGTCCTTGCTCGCGCCCTTCTTGTCGCGGGCCGGCTTGGCCTCGCCCTTGCCGTCGGACGAGGCGCCGTCCGCGGTCGCGCCGCCGTCCGAGACCGCGCCGTCGCCGTCGGCGTCTCCGCCGCCCCCCCGCCGCCGCTTCCCGTAGTCGGTGTTGTAGAAGCCCGATCCCTTGAAGTGCACGGCGACCGGGTGGAAGACCCGCCGCACGGGGCTCTCGCACGTCGTGCAGCGCTCGACCGGCTCGTCGGTTATGCGCTGCATGACCTCGAAGCTGTGCCCCCGATCGCAGCGGTATTCGTAGATCGGCATGGCACTCCGAGTATAGGAGTGCCGCGGAGGCATCCGGCTAGGGTTCGCCGGCATGGCGGCCCCGGCCCGAGACGACGTCGTCACCATGGACAAGATCGTCGCTCTGTGCAAGCGGCGCGGCTTCGTGTTCGGGTCGTCGGAGATCTACGGCGGGCTCGCCTCGACGTACGACTACGGCCACTACGGGGTCCTGCTCAAGTCGAACGTCAAGGCCGAGTGGTGGCGCGCCATGGTCCAGGAGCGCGACGACATCGTCGCCCTCGACGCCGCGATCCTCATGCACCCGCGCACGTGGGAGGCCTCCGGCCACCTCGAGGGCTTCACCGACCCG
>DATHAN010000182.1:0-2269 GCA_035296645.1 Thermoleophilaceae bacterium | reverse complement strand
GATGACGGCCGTCCCATCCCGTGCGCCCACCGACCCGGTCGCCGCCGGCCGGGAGGCGATCGCGCCGAACCTCGCCGCCCGGATCGGCGAGACGCCGCTCGTCCGCCTCGAACGCGTCGATGCCGAGAGCGGCGCGGAGCTGATCGGCAAGCTCGAGGTGTACAACCCGGCCGGCTCGGTCAAGGACCGGATCGGCGTGGCGATGATCGAGGCGGCCGAGCGCGAGGGCCGCATCGAGCCGGGCCGTACGACGATCGTCGAGGCGACGTCCGGCAACACCGGCATCGCGCTCGCCTTCGTGTGCGCGGCCAAGGGCTACGAGCTGGTCCTCACCATGCCGCAGGGCATGAGCCGCGAGCGAGCGGGCCTGTTGCGCCTGTACGGGGCCGAGGTGACGCTGATCGAGTCGCTCGGCGGCATGAATGAGGCCGTTGACGCGGCGTCGCGGATCGGCGCCGGGCGCGTCGACTGCTTCCGCCCCGACCAGTTCACGAATCCCGCCAACCCCGAGATCCACCGCCGCACGACCGCCGAGGAGATCTGGCGCGACGCCGGCGGGCGCGTCGACGTGCTCGTGGCGGGGGTCGGGACCGGCGGCACGATCACGGGCGCCGGCGAGCGGCTCAAGCAGCGCAATCCCGACCTTCACGTCGTGGCGGTCGAGCCCGCGAGCTCGCCCGTGCTCTCCGGCGGACGACCCGGTCCGCACCGGATCCAGGGCATCGGCGCCGGCTTCGTCCCGTCCGTGCTCAACCGCGACGTGATCGACGAGGTCATTGCGGTCGGCGACGAGCAGGCGGTCGAGACCGCGCGCCGCTGCGCGCGCACGGAGGGCGTCCTGGCGGGGATCTCGTGCGGGGCGGCCCTGTGGGCGGCGATCGAGGTCGGGCGCCGGCCCGAGTGGGAGGGGAAGCGGATCGTCGTCGTGATGCCCGACTCGGGTGAGCGCTACGTGTCGACGCCGTTCTTCGCGCCATGAGGCCGACGGGCGCACACGCTGCCTCCCGCGAGCTCGACCTCACCGGCGTCGCGTGCCCGCTCACGTGGGTGCGCACGCACCTCGCCCTCGAGTCGATGGACCCCGGCGACGAGCTCTGGGTGCGCCTCGACCCCGGCGAGCCGCGCGAGAGCGTGCCGCGCTCCGCCGAGGAGGACGGTCACCACGCCGAGCGCCAGGGCGAGCACGTGAGGATCGTCAGGCGATGACCCTGACCGACGTCGAGCTCGAGCGCTACTCGCGGCAGCTCGTCATGCCCGAGTGGAGCGGCGCCGCCCAGGAGCGGCTGCGGACCGCGAGCGCGATCGTGGTCGGGGCGGGGGCGCTGGGTTGCCCCGCCGCGACCTACCTCGTGGCCGCGGGGATCGGTCGCATCGGGATCGTCGACGACGACCGCGTCGAGCTCTCGAACCTCCATCGCCAGACGCTGCACCTGACCCCCGACGTCGGCGCGCGCAAGGCGGAGAACGCGGCGGTCAAGCTCGGCTTCCTCAACCCGGAGACGGTGATCGAGCCCTACCCCGCGCGCCTCGAGGCCGCGAACGCCGAGGCCCTGCTCGCGGGCGCCGACGTGGTGGTCGACGCCTCCGACTCGTTCTCGACCCGCTACCTGATCAACGACACGTGCTGCACGCTCGGGACGCCGCTCGTCGAGGCCGGCGTGCTCGGGCTGTCGGGGCTCGTGATGGCGATCGTCCCGGGCGAGTCGGCGTGCTACCGGTGCGCGTTCCCGGTCGCCGCCGACCCGGACGGCGTGCCGACCTGCCGCGACGCCGGCGTGCTGGGCGCGGTCAGCGGAGTGCTCGGCTCTCTCCAGGCGCTCGAGGCGATCAAGCTCGTGACCGGCGTGGGGGACCCGCTGCGCGACCGCGTCCTCCAGTTCGACGGGGCGGGCAGCGACCCGACGGTGATCGCCACGCGGCGGCGGGCAGACTGCCCGGCGTGCGCGCACCTCGGGCGGGGGCCTGGCTAGCCATGCTCGGCCTCGGAACGGTCTCCCGCGTCGCGCGCGAGCTGCGCGACGACCTCGGCGCCGCGCGCCAGCGCGACCCGGCGGCGCGCCGGCTCGGGAGCCTCGAGGTCCTCCTCACCTATCCCGGCGTGCACGCCCTGCTCGCCCACCGGGTGGCGCACGGCCTGTTCGAGCTCGGGCTCCCGCTCGCCCCGCGCGCGCTCGCCTACGCGAGCCGGGCGGTGACCGGCATCGAGATCCACCCGGCCGCGAGCGTCGGGCGCGCGCTCCTGATCGACCACGGCGGCGGCGTGGTGATC
>DATHAN010000181.1:0-2537 GCA_035296645.1 Thermoleophilaceae bacterium | reverse complement strand
GCGTTCTACGACCGCCGCGGGCGGCTCGCGACCGTGAAGCAGGGCGTGTACGCCAGCGAGCGCGAGCTCGCCGCCGACATCGAGCGCTACGCGCGCTGACCCCGCCGGGATGCCGGAGCTGCGCATCGATCCGCTGTCGGGGTTGCGAACGATCGTCGCCGGCGAGCGCGCCGACCGCCCGGGGGGCATGTTCTCGGTCGAGCCGGCTCCCCCGCTCGACCCCGAGTCCGATCCGTTCCTCGGAGGGCACGAGGACCGCACGCCGCCCGAGGTGTGGGCGCGTCGGCCCGACGGCGGGGCGCCCGATGGGCCGGGCTGGCGCGTGCGCGCCGTGCCGAACCTGTACCCGGCGCTCGCGCCCTCCGAGCGAGCGACCACTCGGGCCGGGGACGCCGGAGCCGGAGCCGAGGCCGCCGGAGCCGACCCGCTCGCGCGCGGCCGCGGCGAGCCCGAGCTCTTCGCCGCCCGCCCCGCCGAGGGCGCGCACGAGGTGATCGTCAGCACGCCCGAGCCGGTGGCGTCGCTCGGCGAGCTCGCTCCCGAGCAGTTCGAGACGGCGATGGACGCCTGGCGCACCCGCATGCGCGCGCACGCGGGGGCGGCGTACGTGCACGTGATCGTCAACGAGGGCCGTGAGGCGGGCGCCTCGCTCCCGCACTCGCACGCCCAGCTCTACGCGCTTCCGTTCGTGCCCGCCGGCATCGCGCGCGAGCGCGAGCGCTTCACCGCGTACGCCGAGCGCGCGCACGGGCGCAATCTGCTCGCCGACCTGCTTCAGGCCGAGGTGAGCCGCGGCGAGCGCGTGTTCGCGCTCGACCGCGAGGCGGTCGCCCTGTGCCCGTTCGCCTCGCGCGTGCCGTACCAGGTCCAGATCGTGCCGCGCGCCGCCCGGGCGCGCTTCGAGGACGAGGGCCCGCTCGGCGCTCGGCTCGTCCAGGAGGTGCTCGCGCGTTTCGCCGCCGTGCTCGGGGCGCGTCCCGCGCTCAACCTGTGGGTGCGCACCGCTCCGCGCGGCGCGGAGTGGTTCTGCTGGCGCATCGACCTCCTGCCGCGGCTGGCCCACCTCGCCGGCCTCGAGCTCGGGACCGGCATCCACCTCAACTCGGTGGCGCCGGAGCGGGCGGCCGCGGCCTTGCGCGCAGCCGACCCGGGCTCCGCGACCGCGTGATCCCGCTCGCCGCCGTGATCGGCGCCGCGACGGCGGCCGGCGTCGTCGCGGACCGCAGCAGGCGCTTCCCGGCCGAGCAGCTCGCCCACGCGCTCATGGACGGGCTGCTGTGGTTCCTGCTGCCGGTCGTCGCCTTCTTCAACATCGCGGCGCTCGACCTGACGGTGCGGGTCGGGGCGGGGATCGCCTTCGCGTACCTCGCGTTGCTCGCCGTGCTCGGGCTCGCGTGGCTCGTCGGGTGCAAGCTGCTCGAGCTGCCGCGCCGCGGGACCGGAGCCCTGATGGTCGCGGCGGGGCTCGCCAACACCGGCTACCTCGGGCTGCCGTTCAACGCCGCGGCGCTCGGGTTCGACGCGCTGCCGCAGGCGGTCGCCTACGACGTGCTCGTGTCGGGGTTCGCGCTCGTCACGGTCGGCTTCTCGGTCGGCGCCGCGTTCGGCGACTCGGCCGAACATCCGCGTGCGCGGGTGCGCGCGTTCCTCACCCGCAACCCGGCGCTGTGGGCGACCGCGGCCGGCCTGCTCGCCCCCGGCTGGCTCGCGCCGGCGTGGGCGGTCGACGCGACGCGCGTGCTCGTGCTCGCCGCCGTGCCGCTCGGCTTCTTCGCGGTCGGCGCGGCGCTCGCGGGCGAGGCGGCGAGCGGCGCGAGCCGCCTGCCCGCCCCGCTCGAGCCGGCCGTGGCGAGCGCCGTCGCGCTCAAGCTGCTCATCCCGCCGGCGATCGTTCTCGGCCTGTCGTCGCTGATCATCGACGTGCCCGCGCCGTACCTGCTCCAGGCCGCGATGCCCACCGGCGTCAACACGCTCGTGATCTGCCACGCCTACGGCCTCGACCGGCGCATCGCCGCGGGCGCGATCGCGTGGACGACGGCGATCGTGATCTGCGTCGGCGTGGTCGCCGCGCTCGTGTAGCCCGACGCGCCCGAACGCGCCGTGGCCCGGGCACGGTACTCGTGTAGCGTGCCGGCGCGGTGCCGCCCGAGCCGCGACCGATCCCGCGCTTCGCCGCCGAGCCGCCGCACGAGAGCCTGCCGTACGGACGCTGGGCGGAGGCGCTCGGCGAGCGCTTCCTCGCCGCGTGCGCGGAGGTCGATGCGGGCCACGAGGAGCACGGCGAGCCGGGCGAGATCGCGTGGTACCCCGACCGCACCTACGCCGGCCGCACGTACCTGCCGGCCGCCACCGAGACCTCGACCGGCGCCGAGCTGTTCGGCTTCGTCTCGTACCGCCGCGCGCGCGAGGGCGCGGAGCCCGCCGACTTCCGGGCGTTCGCCGACGCGACGACGGAGACCGCGGCGCGCAACCCCGACTGGGAGCTCGACCTCTCGGACCACGAGCTCGAAGGCTGGCGCGGGCCGGAGGGCCGGCGC
>DATHAN010000180.1:0-3806 GCA_035296645.1 Thermoleophilaceae bacterium | reverse complement strand
CGTCGCCTGAGCGACCGGCGTACCCGACGGCAAGGCACGCGACATGGATACCGGTAGCTACCTGGCGGTGATCAAGGTGGTCGGCGTGGGCGGCGGCGGCACGAACGCCGTCAACCGCATGGTCGACGCGGGCCTCAAGGGGGTCGAGTTCATCGCGGTCAACACCGACGCCCAGGCGCTGCAGATGACCGACGCCGACATCAAGCTCCAGATCGGCGCCCAGCTCACGCGCGGACTGGGAGCCGGGGCGAGCCCCGAGACCGGCCAGGGCGCGGCGAGCGAGAGCCGCGACGAGTTGAAGGAGGCGCTCAAGGGCGCCGACATGGTGTTCATCACCGCCGGCGAGGGCGGCGGGACGGGCACCGGGGGCGCGCCGGTCATCGCCGAGGTCGCCAAGAACGAGATCGGCGCGCTCACGGTCGGTGTCATCACCCGCCCGTTCGCCTTCGAGGGCGGTCGGCGCACGCGCCAGGCGGCCGAGGGCATCGACCGGATGGGCGAGCAGGTCGACACCCTGATCGTGATACCGAACGAGAAGCTGCTGTCGATCGTCGAGCGGCGCACGAGCATCCTCGACGCTTTCCGCGAGGCCGACAACGTCCTGCGCCAGGGCGTCCAGGGCATCACCGACCTGATCACGATCCCCGGCCTGATCAACCTCGACTTCGCCGACGTGCGGACGATCATGCGCGACGCGGGCTCGGCGCTCATGGGGATCGGCACCTCGGCCGGCGAGAACCGGGCCTCGGAGGCCGCGCGGGGGGCGATCTCGAGCCCGCTGCTCGAGCAGTCGGTCGACGGTGCCACCGGGATCCTGCTCAACATCACGGGCGGGAACGACCTCGGCCTGTTCGAGGTCAACGAGGCCGCGGAGATCATCCAGGCGGCCTCCGACCGCAACTCGAACATCATCTTCGGGGCGGTCATCGACGAGGACCTCGAGGATGAGGTGCGCGTGACGGTGATCGCCACGGGGTTCGAGGGCGGCGGGCCCCAGCCCGCGGTACCGCGGTTCGAGCCGGACGAGCGGGATCGCGAGCGCTCGACGCGCCGCGAGGAGCCGCGCCGCAGCCCGCCGCTGTTCGACCAGGGCTCGCGCTCGTCGCTCGAGATCGACGAGGAGGAGATCGACGTCCCGCCGTTCCTGAGGGACGAGTAGCCCGCTCCGGGCTCCCGACCGGCGCCTCGACGTCGGGTGAGCCGGCGGCCTCGACCGTGGCGGCGCTCGGCGGAACCCCGCCGGGGCGTCGCCGCGCCGCTGGTAGCCTCAGCCGACCTTGGCCGCCTCTGCGCCTGAGACGCTCCGACGCACGCCCCTGCACGATCGCCATGCCGCCGCGGGGGCACGGCTCGTCCCCTTCGCCGGGTGGGAGATGCCGGTCCACTACCCGGGCGGGATCGGGGCCGAGCACGTCGCGGTTCGCCGCCACGCCGGGGTCTTCGACGTCTCCCACATGGGTCAGGTCGAGACGAGCGGCCGGGACGCCGAGGCCCTCCTCCAGCGGGTGCTCTCGAACGACGTGGGGCGCATGCGCGAGGGCGGGGCGCAGTATTCGTTGCTGTGCCGGGAGGACGGTGGCGTGCTCGACGACCTGTTCTCGTACCGGCTCGCCGACGGCGGCTTCCTCACGGTGACGAACGCGGCGAACCACGAGCGCGACCACGCGTGGCTCGCCGATCACGCCGCGGGCTTCGAGGTCGAGGTGCGCGACGCCGCCGCCGACTACGCGATGCTGGCGCTCCAGGGCCCCGCGGCGCGCGCGATCCTCGGGGGGCTGCTCGAGGACGGGGAGGCTCCCGCGCGGATGCGCACGGCGCGCGCCCGGGTGGCCGGCGCCGACTGCCGCGTGTGCGGGACGGGCTACACCGGCGAGGACGGGGTCGAGCTCCTGTGCGCCCCCGACGCGGCGCCCGCCCTGTGGGACGCGCTCGTCGCCGCGGGCGCCGAGCCCGCGGGGCTCGGGGCGCGCGACACGCTCCGCCTCGAGGTGTGCTTCCCGCTGTACGGCAACGACCTGTCCGAGGAGCGCACGCCGATCGAGGCAGGCCTCGGATGGGCGGTCAAGCTCGACACGGGCTTCATCGGCGCGGACGCCCTGCGGGCGGCCGGCGACCCCGGTGAGCGGCTCGTGCCGTTCGCCTTTACCGGCCCGGGCATCCCGCGGCAGGGCAACCCCATCCTCGTCGACGGGGAGCCCGCCGGCGTCGTCACGAGCGGGACACTGTCGCCGTGCCGCGAGCACGGCATCGGGATGGGCTACGTTCCGGCGTCCGCCGCGGCGCCGGGCACGCCGATCGAGGTCGACGTGCGCGGGCGCCTCCGCCCCGCCGAGGTCCGCGAGAAGCCGCTCTACCGCGGGAAGGGCGCCTGACGTGGCCGCCGACCAGAGCTACCCGGACGAGCTGCTCTACCACCCCGAGCACGACTGGGCGCGCGTCGACGGCGACGAGGCGACCTTCGGCATCACCTGGTTCGCTCAGGACTCGCTCGGAGAGGTCGTGTTCTTCGACCCGCCGGCGGTCGGTACGCAGGTGAGCAAGGACGAGTCCTATTCCGAGGTGGAGTCGGTCAAGGCGGTCTCCGACGTGATCGCGCCGCTCTCGGGGGAGATCGTCGCGGTGAACGAGGCGCTGGCGGAGGAGCCGGCCGCGGTCAACAACGACCCCTACGGGGAGGGGTGGATGGTCCGTGTGCGCCTGAGCGACCCTGGCGAGCGCGACGACCTGCTCGACGCGTCGGCCTACGCCCAGCTCGTGCAGGAGAGCTGACCGGGGCGCACGGCCGCCGCCCGGACCGGACGAATGAGTCGCTACACCTCCGCCACCTACGCCGACCGCCGGGCGATGCTCGACGCCATCGGCGTCGACTCGCTCGAGGACCTGTTCGCCGACATCCCGCCGGACGTGCGCCTCGATCGCGAGCTCGACCTGCCGCCCGGCATGTCGGAGCAGGAGGTAACCGACCACCTGGCGTCGCTGGCGGCGCGCAACCGCGGCGCCGACGAGGAGGTCACGTTCGCCGGGGCCGGCATGTACGACCACTACGTCCCCGCGCTCGTCGAGTCGATCACCCAGCGCTCGGAGTTCCTCACCCCCTACACGCCGTACCAGCCCGAGATCTCCCAGGGCGGGCTCCAGGTGATGTTCGAGTTCCAGACCGCGATCTCCGAGCTCACCGCGCTACCGGTGTCGAACGCGTCGCTGTACGAGGGTCCCTCGTCGGTCGCCTCGGCCGGCTACCTCGCCAAGCTCGAGAACGGCCGCGGGAAGCTCGTCGCCTCGCGCGGCGTCCATCCCCACTCGCGCGAGACGCTCGCGACGTACGCGCGCGGGTTCGGCTCGCGCGTAGAGGAGGTCCCGCTCGACGAGGACGGGGCGACCGACCTCGAGGCGCTGGCCGCCGCGGTCGACGACGAGACCTCGGCGGTCTTCCTCCAGCAGCCCAACTTCCTCGGTACGGTCGAGGAGCTCGGGCCGCTCGCCGAGGCCGCGAAGCGCACCGGCGCCCTGTGCGTGTGCGCGGTCGACCCGCTCACGCTCGGCGTCCTCCGCCCGCCCGGCGAGTACGGCGTCGACGTCGCGGTCGGCGAGGGGCAGACGCTCGGCAACCGGCTCGACTTCGGCGGGCCGTCGTTCGGCTTCTACGCCGCGGCGGAGCGCTACCTGCGCAAGATGCCGGGGCGCATCGCCGGCGAGACCGTCGACGTCGACGGCAGGCGGGGCTTCGTGCTCACCCTCCAGACGCGCGAGCAGCACATCCGCCGCGAGAAGGCGACGCACAACATCTGCACCTCGCAGGCGCTCAA
>DATHAN010000179.1:0-9301 GCA_035296645.1 Thermoleophilaceae bacterium | reverse complement strand
GGGCTTCGCATCTCCGAGGCGCTCGGCCTCGATTGGTCGGACCTCGAGTTCGGGGAGCCTCCCCGGCTCAAGGTCAGGCGCCAGTTCTACCGGGGCACGCTCAAACCGCTCAAGAGCAGCGCCGGACGGCGTACCTTGCCGCTCTCGCGGGACCTCTCACGGAAGCTGTGGGCCGCGCGGCGGGCTAAGGGGGAGGGCCCGATGTTCTCGACGCGCAACGGAACGCGCCACGCCGACCGCAACGTCCGCCGCGTGCTCGACGCCGCGGCCGAGCGCGCGGGCGTCTCCTGGGTCGGCTTTCATAGCTTTCGGCACACGTGCGCCTCGCTCCTCTTCGAAAGCGGGAAGAACATCCGTCAGGTCTCCGAGTGGCTCGGACACACGGACCCATCGTTCACGCTCCGCACGTACGTCCACCTCATGGACTCTGGCCTCGGCGACGCGGACTTCCTCGACGAGGTGGTCCCGGTGGGCAAGGCTTGGGCAAGAGAACGCCCACAAACGGCGCCCGCGTTCCAGAGCGGACTAGAGGCCGAAAATGCTGGCTGAGTAGGGGAAACGCCTAGCAGCCGCAAAGGGCCGCAACCCCTCGACCGAAATGGTAAGGAAGGGGTCGTCGGTTCGAGTCCGACACTGGGCTTTCGATCCAAGACGACGAGCGTTCCCTTGCGCAGGCGGGCTTTCGAGTGCCATGCACCGCACCGAGGCGAGGTCACGGTGGGCGGATGCCGACTGTACCCGCCACAGCTCCTCCACCGCCCTCGCGCGAAAGGCGAGCCGGCGGGTAGGGGATCCGGGGGTGGCGCGTCGGCGGTGGACGCGTTAGGTTCGCCGAAGACGAGACCCGACCAAGGAGGTCGTGATGACGACGCCACCCGCAGCAGCCCCTCGATCCCCAGAGCACGAGGAGCGCTACCGCGCCCTCAGAACCATCGCCGCGATTATCCGGATTTTGGCCTACGTGGTGGCGGTCATCGGCGCTATCGGCTTTGTCATCGGATCAGTGCGATCATCGAAGGTGGCCCGGGAGGGCTTTTCATCTTGGTTGGCGGCCTGCTGTACGCCGCTGTCGTCGCCCTCTTCCTCTTCGCCTATGCCGAGATCATCCGGCTCATCATCGCCGTCGAGGACAACACGCGGGTCACGGCAGAGGCTCTCGCCGGTCGAGGAGGACAGCTTCCGTAATACCCGCTGAACCGGAGGTCGTTTATCAACGCGACCCAACCGACCGGCTCTACACCAGCGAGGAGGAGACATGCACGCGCGAGTGGCGACTTTCCATGGAGGCAATCTCGACGAGATCCGTCGAATGCTCGAGGAGATCAACCAACGTTCAGAGTCGGGGCCACCTGAGGGCCTGCCCGCCACAGGCCTCCTGATCCTTCACAAACTCGGAGGGCAAGGCTCATGCGATCACGCTGTTCGAAAGTGAGGAGGACCTCCGGCAGGGCCACGAGACCTTGAGCGCTATGGACCCGCCGCAGCCCGGTGGCATGGGCGAGCGCGCCTCGGTCGAGTTCTTCGAGGTAGGCGTCAAGCGGGATCTCTGAGGGGGGACTCGCCGCACCGACCGCGCCATGCAGCGCCTGGCCGAGCTGAACCCTCGGACCCTCGCGATCTTGCACGGATCCACCTACGTAGGCGACGGCGCGCGCGCCCTGCGCGAGCTGAACGGCGTGCTGCGGGAGATCTTCGGAGAGGACTAGCGCCCGGAAGGGCGCTGTCTCTTCCCTCGACCCCCATCACCCCGTCGCCGCCAGGAACCCACCGACGATCGTGCCGTACAGAACGTGCACCGCCGCGGTCACGGCGGGAGTGCTGAGGCCATAGTTCAGCATCAGGAAGCCCGGGGGCTCGAGCAGCGGCTGGGACTGGGCGGCGGTCGCGTCGCTCCCCATGCGGGGGTGCACGAGCGGAAGCAGGATGCTGACCAGAGCGGTGGCGGCGAAGAGTCCGTGGAGCAGGCCGAAGAGGCCGCCGAGCCACCAGCTGCTCTCTCCGACAGCCCGGAAGACGAGGTAGTAGATCGAGGCGAACACGAAGCCCGCCAGGAAGTGGAGCGCGTAGCCGAGCGCTCGCGCGCGGACGCGGTCCGGCGTGAAGGCGGTCCCGAGCAGAAAGGGTAGGTCGATGCGGGTCAGGCGCAGCTCGGTGGCCGCCCTGAGGGCGGTCGTGAGTACGAGCGTCCCGACGAAGCCTCCCGCGAGCGCGCCCCACACCGTCATCGCTCGGCGTCCTCGAGGGTGACGGCTGCGTTGACGAGAGCCAGGTATACGAGCCCCTGGGGGAAGTTGCCGAGGAACTCGCCCGTGTTCGGGTCGATCTCCTCCGCGTAGAGGCCCACGTCGTTGGCGAGCCGCTCGAGCTCCTCCATGCGCGCCGCCGCCTCCTCGACGTGTCCGAGGCGCGCGAGCGCGTCGACGAGCCAGAACGAGCACGGGAGGAAGGCGCCCTCCGTGCCGGGCAGGCCGTCCTCGGCGAGGTAGCGGTGAACGAGCGGGCCGTCCGCGAGGACCTCCGCGACCCGCTTCGTCGTCGCGCCGAGCCGTCCGTGGTCGTCCGGGTATCCCATCAACACTCCGAGCAGGAGGCTTGCGTCGAGATCCCTCTCTCCGGCCGAGCGGACGTAGCTCCGGAGCTCGTTCGACCAGCAGCGCTCCTCGATGAAGGCACGTATCGCCTCGGCCTCTCGCCGCCATGTCTCGGCGCCGCGCCCCGGTATGCGGCCCGCGTCCGCGAGCGCGACCGCGCGCACGAGCGCCACCCAGCACATCATCTTCGACTCCGTGTAGTGCCGCGGCTCGCCTCGCACCTCCCAGATCCCCGAGTCGGGCTCGCGCCATACCCGGCAGACGAGGTCGGCGGTCCCGGCGAGGCGCCTCGCCGTGTCCCGATCGAGCTCCCCGCCCGAGTCGCAGTACAGAGACGCCGTCGCGAGCAGGTGGCCGAAGACGTCGAGCTGGAGCTGATCAGCGGCCTCGTTGCCGATCCGCACGGGCGACGCGTGCCGGTACCCCTCGAGCGGTAGCTCGCGCTCCGGTGCCCTGGCTCCTCCGTTGAGCCGGTAGAGGACCCTCAACCGCGGGTGGGTGAGCTGCGAGGCGTGGAGCAGCCACCAGAAGAAGGACGTCGCCTCGCTCGAGCATCCGAGCCGCACCAGCGCGTCGAGCGAGAAGGTGCTGTCGCGCACCCACGAGTAGCGGTAGTCCCAGTTGCGCTCGCCGCCCGGCGCCTCGGGCAGCGAGGTCGTTCCGGCGGCGGCGATCGCGCCCGACGGGGAGAAGATCAGGAGCTTGAGCGCCAGGGCGCTGCGGACGACCGCCTCGCGCCACGGACCGTCGTAGCGTCGACCGTCCGCCCAGCGCCGCCAGTACTCGATCGTCGCGTGGAGGCGGTCCTCGAGCTCCCGCCGCGCGGGCATGACGAGCGGCTCGCCGTGCGTCACGCAGAGCGCAAGCAGCGCCTCGCTCCCCGCGACCGAGGTGAAGCGGCCCTCGATCGCATCTGGTCGCAGCTCCGGGTCGCCCGCGTCCCAGCATCGGACCGCCATCGCCTGGGAGCGGCTGGTGGCGACGGGGACGCCTGCGCGCCGCTCGATCCGGGTGCGCCACCCCGCGTAGCCGAAACGGGGTTCGACCGACCAGCGCATCGCCACCTCGCCGGCCACGCCCTCGACTCGCCGGACGAGCTCGCGTCCCGAGGTCAGGCCCGAACCCGGAAGCGCCATCGCATCGGTGACGCGGACGCTTCCCGCGGCCGTCGTAAAGGTAGTCTCGAGGACGTTCGTATCGGGCAGGTACCGCCGCTCAGCCTCGAAGGGAACGGCGGGCGAGAGCACGAAGCTCCCGCCGCCCTCGGTGTCGAGCATGGCCGCGAACACGCTGGGGGAGTCGAGATCGGGGAGGCAGAGCCAGTCGATCGCCCCGTCGCGGGCCACCAAGGCGATCGTGCGCCCGTCGCCGATCGCGGCGTAGTCCCGGATGGGGACGTAGCCGTCGCGGGGGGAGACCGGCACAAGGACGCGGGAAGCTGTTGGCATTCCCTCAGGTGGCCCGGCCGGGGACGCGGGCATCGCGAGCAAGGTCTCGCGCGGGTGCGAGGTCGTGTCGCGGCGCGGCCAACGGCCAGGCGTTCACCGGCGCGCGTCCGTGTCGCCGGCCTCGTGGACCGGGTGTCCACCGTACGCGTGGCGCAGGAGCGCAACCGCTTTGGCGGCGGGCCAATCGAGGTCCCGGTACGGCATCAAGGCCTCCTGGGCGTCGCTTATCACCGGAGTCGGGATGTCCCGCTCGAGCGCCCACGACAGGACCCATTTCACTTCCTGCGTGTCTTCCACGTACGTGGACAGCCGCTCGAAGTCGGGTTGCTCCTCGAGCGCGTGGCCCATCAGCTCGACGAGCCAGCTTCTGATCACCGAGCCGTGGTTCCAGTTGGTGAACAGGGAGGGGGGTCGAGCTCGAGCTCCGATCGTTGCAGCAGCTCGACACCCTCCGCGATCGCCTGGACCATGCCGAACTCGATCGCGTTGTGGACGAGCTTCGTGAAGTGGCCGGCACCCGAGCGGCCGGCATAGAGCGTGCCCTCGGGGTCGACGGCCAGGTCGCGCAGCAGGGGGGCGACGAGGTCATACGCCTCGCGCTTGCCGCCGGCCATGAAGCACGCGCCGCGCCACGCTCCCTCGACCCCACCGCTCGTGCCGACGTCGAGAAAGTGCACGCCGACCGCGGCACACGAGTCATGGCGGCGCTGTGAGTCAGCCCAGTGCGAGTTGCCGCCGTCGACGATGAGGTCGCCCGGGTCGCGCACGGGACGCAGCTCCTCGCACACCGCCTCTGTCACCGGGCCATGCGGGACGTACAGGAGCACGATGCGCGGTGGGCTCAGCTTCTCGACCAGCTCGGCGATCGAGCTCGCGGGGTCGATGCCCTCCACGGCCACGGCACCCCGAACCTCCTCTCGGGTGTCGAATCCGACCACCGCGTCTCCCTTCTCGGTTGCGTGCCGGGCGATGTTTGCCCCCATCCGGCCCAAGCCGACCACACCAACCCGCATCTCTAGGCGCCACCTCCCCTGGCGGCCTGCTCGGCGGCCACCTCGATGTAGACCTTGATCGCCTCACGGTTCTCGAACAGCTCGGCGAGCAGGCGCTCGTAGCTCTCGAGCCCGTGGACCGGGACGTTGAGCAAGCTCGCCAGCCATCCCGGAAAGACGGCCTCCGCCTTCACCAGGTCGTCGACACCACGCTCGAAGTCCTCGCGCGCCGCGTTGACGCTCCCGACCATCACCCTGTTCCCGAGCACGAAGCCCCGGTTGATCGCGTCGGCCGCCACATCGGCTCGACGCTCACCGCCTGTCACCGACAGCAGGACCAAGACCCCGTTCTTGGCCAGGACCTCGGCCGCTTCGAACGCGAGCGGACTGAAGCCGGTGGCCTCGAGGATCAGGTCGAAGGGCCCACGGTCGTCGCTCAGCGCGGCGAGCGAGACCTCCTCCGTGCTCGCGTACGCGCCCCCGATGAGCTCGACAAGGTCGCTGTTTCGGTACGGCGCCGCGCGGCGGGCGGCTATCACGACCTCGAAGCCACGCAGGCGCAGGACGAGCGCCGCCAGGAGCCCGATCGCACCGGCGCCGAGGACGAGCGCTCGGCGCGGAGACCAGACCTTGAGTCGTCGCTGAATCTCGAACGCCTGGCGCACGGCCTTCTCCGAGATGGTCATCGGCTCCAGCAGGACACCGACTTCGTTGAGCGCCGCGGGCAGCGCGACCAGGTAGCGATGATCCTCGACGTAGTACTCCGACAGGAACCCATGGAGACGGCTGATTCCGCGCTCCCAGTAGGCATCGTCGGTGCTCAAGTCCTGGAGGTCGATCTGGTCGTAGATGCTGCCGCCCGGCCGCCGAACGGTCGCGACCACGAGCTGCCCCGGCGAGATAGCCCCTGGCACGGCCGGACCCGCCTCGACGACGACTCCCAGGCTCTCGTGCCCGGGGATCAGCACGTCCTCCCCCGGCGGTGCCTCGCCGTACTCACCCGAGTGGAGCTCCTTGTCCGTGCCGTCGACTCCCACTCTCAGGACCTGTACGAGAACTCCTCGCCCCTCGTCCACGTCCGCCACCGACGGCGTCGGATGCTCGATCAGGTGGAGGGTCCGCGGCTGGCGGGGCCGGATGGCGAGAGCCTTCATCGCGCCTGCGCTCGAGTGTGACGAGAGCGGCGGTCGCCTACGCCCGCGCGCGACCGGGGAGCTCGACGAGCTCGTGCGTGACTCCGCACTGCGCTTCCGCTGCATGCTCACTTTGCGTCCGCGTATGGCTCCGACTTACCCCGGACAGGCGCCTACGACGGCTCTCGGTTGCCTGACGAGGCCTGAGAGGACTGGGGCGCCCGCGGGCGAAGCTCCGTTCGGGAGCACGGCCACCGCGTACGCTCTTCTACTCGTCGTGAACGACAAATCACCGATCTGCGGCGGAGGGCAGTGAGGCCCCACCCCGACGTCGCCCTCCGCCGCCGGCGCCTCGCGGCTGTGGCGTGCCTGATCGCCCTGATCTTCGCGCTCTCGGCGCTGAGTGCCGCGTGCTCCCGGGACAGGTCGCCCGGCGTTCGGGCGGCGGTCGGCGGGGCGTCGAGCGGCGAGGACGGTCGCGCGCGTGAAGAAGCCCCGACCCGCATCACCGTCGCCGCGAGCGGCGACCTGCTCATCCACGGGCCGGTCTTCGAGCGCGCGCGCGCTCTCGCGCGCGCCGGCCGGGAGTACGACTTCCGCCCGATGTTCCGGTACGTCAAGCCGACGATCGCCGGGGCCGATCTCGGGATCTGCCACCTCGAAACGCCGCTCACCCGTGGGGAGCCGGCCGGCTACCCGATGTTCGCGGCGCCCGCGGATCTCGCGCCGGCGATCAAGGACGCCGGCTGGGACGCGTGCACGACCGCGTCCAACCACTCGCTCGATCGCGGGCAGGAGGGGATCGACACGACGACCCGCCTGCTCGACCGGGCGGGCGTCGCGCACACCGGGTCCTTTCGCTCCCGGGCCGAGCGGGACCGCACGACGATCCTCGACGTCAAGGGCGTCAAGGTCGCCCTGCTCGCCTACACCGAGTCGACCAACGGCGTGCCGCTTCCGCACCCCCACTCGCTCAATCGCGTCCGCACCGCCCGGATCCTGTCGGACGCCCGGGCCTCCCGCCGCCGGGGCGCCGAGGTCGTCGTCGTCAGCCTGCACTGGGGGGCCGAGTACGAGCACCGCCCGACCGCCCGTCAGCGCAAGGTCGCCGATGCCCTGACCCGGTCGCCCGAGGTGACCGCGGTCATCGGCCAGCACGTCCACGTCGTGCAGCCGATCCGCCGCATGAACGGCAAGCCCGTGGTCTTCGGCGAGGGCAACTTCCTCTCCAACCAGAGCGAGGCGTGCTGCCCGGCGGCCTCCCAGGACGGGCTGATCGCCCTGCTGACCGTCGTGGTCGACGGGCGTGGCGCACGCGTCGAGTCGGTTCGCCACGTGCCGACGTACGTGCGCCAGCCCGATTACACGGTGCTCCCGGTCGAGCAGGCGATCGACTCGGGCTGGGCCGATGGCTCGGCCCTGCGCCAGTCGTTGCGGCGGACGCGCTCGGTCGTCGGGAGGGAGAGCCGAGCGGTCGCCGGCTAGGTCTCCCGTCGCCCCGGAGAGCCGGACGGAGCCGGATGCGACGCCACCCAGCTCATCGTCCCAGGCAGCAGGCGATCGCGGCTCGGGCGGTACTTCGCCTACCGTTGGGGCGTGTCGGCGGCAGGCGCCCAGACGGGCCTCCGCGGCGAACGTTGCCCGGCCAGTGTGCCGACGATCACGAACGCAAGCCGTTCGGCCTCCTGCGCACCGGGTACCAGAGCACGGACTCGATCGAGAGGACGAGGATGAAGATCGCCGACATCCTGATTCGCATCATCACCTTCGGGCGGTTCCGCGCCCGGCAGAGGCCGAAGGTCCTCCGCATGAGCGGGGAGCGGTCGCGCTCGGCACGCATCCGCCGCCGATCGAGGTTGGCCCGCGCGCTGCGCTGACGCGCGCGGCACGCGCTAGCTAGCCGCCGAGGCGCCGCTCGAGCCGCCCGAGCGCCTCGCGCAGCGAGGCCACCTCCCGCTCGAGCTCGTCGAGGCGCTCCTCGGGTGACGGGGGAGCCGGGTCGTCGCCCCCTTCGAGGACCGACCCGTCAACGTCGCCGCCCGCGTCGCTCAGCGCCTGCGCGTATCGCTCCTCCTTCTGCCCGGGCCGCCGCGCCAGCCGCCGCACGTGCCCGCGTGCGACCAGCCGCTCGAGCGCGGCCTCGAGCGACGCCAGGTCGTCGAAGCGATGGAGGCGGTCGACGCGGACCTTGAGCTTCGCCGGGCGTCTGCGGGCCGCGCAGCATGAGGAGGGCGAGCAGCGACAGCTCGTCGTCGGCGAGGCCGAGCGCGTCGGACAGCAGGTGGCGGTACTTCGGGGGCACGGCTCCCCGGCCCGCTCGCCAGGCGCGTCCAGCGCCGCCGCGCGAGGCGCTCGAGCGCCGCCCGGATCGCCGCCTCGTCGAGGTCGAGGACCGGGTCGCGGTTGGTCGCCTGGTTGCAGGCGAGCCGCAGGGCGTTGAGGGTCAGTGGATACGCGTCCGGCGTCGTGCGCTGCTTCTCGACGAGGCAACCGAGGACTCGGATCTCGACCGGGGTCAGGTCCATGCGCGGCCAGAGGGTAAGCGCGTTAGCACGCAGGTCACATCCCGCGCGGACGGCGACGTGCGATCCGGTTACGCTGAGCGTCGGTGGGTGGGGGACCTCGAGCATCCGAGTCGGCGTGAGCTCCCTCCCCGAGCATCGCCTGGACGCGCGCGGCCCCGCGCCTGCCTGCCGTCGCGTCCTCATCCTCTCGGCCGACGTCGGCGAGGGCCACGACTCGGCCGCGCGCACGCTCGCCGCGGAGCTCGAGGCGGGCGGCGCCGAGGTCACGGTGCGCGACGGCCTCGCCGCGCTCGGGCGCCTGCTCCAGCACGTGATCCGCGACGGCTCACGCCTCCAGTTCGAGCGCTATCCGTGGATGTTCGGACCGGTCTACGTGCTGCTCATGCACATCGCGCCGGTCCGCTGGCTCGCCGAGCGCGTGCTCTTCTGGCTCGGGGCCCGCGGGCTGCTGCGGGTCATTCACGAGCACGAGCCCGACGTGGTCGTCTCGACGTATCCGGGACTCACCTCGGTCCTCGGGCGCCTGCGCCGGCGCGGGCGCCTCGGGGTGCCCGCGTGCAGCGCGATCCTCGACCTGACGAGCTTCCCCTTCTGGACCAGCCGGGGGGTCGA
>DATHAN010000178.1:0-2502 GCA_035296645.1 Thermoleophilaceae bacterium | reverse complement strand
GCCGCGCTCGACCGCGTCGTCCGGGACGAGCGCCGGGTCGAGCACGGGGACGCCCTGGCGCGTGAGCGCGAGCGCGCACGGCGTCTCGCGCTGCTCGAGCGCGAATCGCCACGCGAGCACGGCCTCGTTGGCGTCGGCCGGTCGCACGACGTTCAGGTTCGGCACCGCCCGCAGCCCGGGCAGCTGCTCGACCGGCTGGTGCGTCGGCCCGTCCTCGCCGAGGCCGATCGAGTCATGGGTGAAGACGAAGATCGAGGGGATCCGCATGAGCGCAGCGAGACGGATCGCCGGGCGCATGTAGTCGGAGAAGATCAGGAACGTCCCGCCGTACGCGCGCAGGCCGTGGAGGACGAGCCCGTTGACGACCGCCCCCATGGCGTGCTCGCGCACGCCGAAGTGGAGGTTGCGTCCCTCGAACGAGCCCGGCCCCACGCTGCCCGCCCCGTCGATGGGCGTCACGTTCGAGCCGCCGAGGTCGGCGGAGCCGCCGACGAGGTGCGGGATCGCCCGCGCCGCCCACTGGATCGCCGCCCCCGATGCCTTGCGCGTGGCGATCGAGCCGGCGGCGGGCTCGAAGCGCGGCGGGTCGGCGTCCCAGTGCGCCGGCAACCGGCCCTCGATGACCTGCTCGAACTCCTCCCACAGCTCGGGGTTTGCGCGTTGGTAGCTCGCGGCCCGCTCATGCCACTCCTCCGCGAGCTCGCCCCCGCGCTCGAGGCACTCGGCGAACCGCTCGCGCACCTCGTCGGGCACGTGGAACGGCTCGTCGAAGTCCCAGCCGTACGCGTCCTTGGTGAGCCGGACCTCCTCCTCGCCGAGCGGCTCGCCGTGCGCCTTCGCGGTGTCCTGACGGTTGGGGCTGCCAGGGGCGATCCGGGTGCGGAGAATCACGAGCGACGGGCGTTCCTCGTCGGCCATCGCCTCGTGCGCCGCCCGCTCGAGCGAGTCGAGGCGGAGGTCCTCGCCGAGATCGATCACCTGCCAGCCGTAGGCCTCGTAGCGACGACGCACGTCCTCGGAGAAGGTGAGCGCGGTGTCGCCCTCGATCGTGATGTGGTTGTCGTCGTAGAAGACGATCAGCCGCCCGAGCCCGAGGTGCCCGGCGAGCGACGACGCCTCGGCGGCCACGCCCTCCATCAGGTCGCCGTCGCTGGCGATCGCGAACGTGTGGTGGTCGACGAGGCGGTGACCGTCGCGGTTGAAGCGCGCGGCGAGCATCCGCTCGGCGAGCGCGAGCCCCACGCAGCCCGAGACCCCCTGGCCCAGCGGACCCGTTGTCATCTCGATGCCGGGCGCGTCGCCGCGCTCGGGGTGCCCCGCGCACGGCGACTCGATCTGGCGGAAACTCTCGATGTTGGCGAGCGTCAGGTCATAGCCCGTCAGGTGGAGGGCCGAGTACAGGAGCATCGACGCGTGCCCCGCCGACAGGACGAAGCGGTCGCGGTCGGGCCAGTCCGGCTCGCGGGGGTGGTGGCGCAGCACGCGCGTGAAGAGGACGTACGCCAGCGGGGCGAGGGCCATCGGCGTCCCCGGGTGCCCGGAGCGGGCGCGCTGGACGGCGTCCATCGACAGCGTCCGGATCGTGTCGACGCACAGGTCGTCGAGCGCGCGCTCGTCCACGTCCGCCACCGCGTGTCGCTCGCCTTCGGCCGTCCTCGCCACGCCCTGAGTATGGCCGCTCGCCCCGTCGGACTCCGGCACGACCCGCGGCGCCGCGCCACCCGGCTAGAATGCCCCGCGATGGACCGACGCCTCGCCCGCCGCAACATACGCACCGGCCTGATCGCGGGCGCCATCTCCGCCAGCCTCTTCGCCGCATCGTTCATCGCGGCGTTCCTGTCTTGACCGAAGAGGTCCGCGAGCACCGGGGGCTGCGCACGGCCTCCCCGCCGCCCCCTTCGGAGGACATCCACCTTCCCGCCCCGAGCTATCTCCCGATCGCCACGGCGACGGGGATCGCGACCGCCGTGGTCGGCATCGTCCTGAGCTGGGTCGTGTTCGCCCTCGGGGCGGTCGTCCTCCTCGTCGCGCTCACCCTCTGGGTCCGCAAGGCGCGCGCGGAGATCGCCGAGCTCCCGCTCGAGCACGGCTGAGCGCGGCAGCTCGGCGCGCGACTCTTGCCGGGGCGCCGGGCGAGCGAGCGCCCCGACGCCCCCTCAGGCGGCGGCGCCCCCGACCGCCGCCTCGGCCGCCGGGCCCGGCAGCTCCGAAGTGGCGCCGTCCGTGCACCAGCAGCGAACGATGTCGCGCATCGACAGCACGCCCGCGAGGTCGCCGCGGTCGACCACCACCAGGTGGCGGAAGTTGCCGCGCACCATCGTCATCGCCGCGCGCTCGAGCGACCAGTCGGGGGCGGCGAACGTGAGGTGGGGCGAGAGGTGGTCGCACACGCGCTCGGAGTCGGGGTCCTCACCCGCACCCATCGACTGGAGGAGGTCGCGCTCGGTGATGATCCCAGGGCCGGGCTCCTCCGGGTCGATGACGATCGCGGCGCCGACCTCG
>DATHAN010000177.1:0-2911 GCA_035296645.1 Thermoleophilaceae bacterium | reverse complement strand
TTGGAGTTCGCCTACTGTCATCCGGTTGCGCTCTTCCGCCGTATCCCGCAAGCGGCGCCGACGCGGTCGTCCGCAGGGTCGAGCGATTCGAGCATAGATACTTCAGTCATTGAAGCGGGAGCGCTGGAACGTGGGGGCTTTCGATGCGCTCAGCGTAGCCGCGAAGTGGGCGAGCGTCGGGCGCGAACGCCCGCCGGCGGCCGTAGACTGCGCACGCCATGGACGCCGCGCCGAGAGGGCCTCGCCGGGAAGCGACGAACGCGAGCGCCGAGAGCGGCGCGGCGGACGGCGAGAGCGTGCTCGGCAGGCTTCCGCGCTCACGGCCGGGTCGGCGCAGCAACAAGCGCGGCGGCCGCGCCGACTCGACTGTGGGCGCGCGAGCGCACCAGGGCACCTCGGCATCGGCAGGCTGCTCGGGTGATCGTGGCCCTGCGCCGGCGCCGGGCGCCAGCGGCGCGCTCGGGCCGATCGGCGCGGCCGCCCACCTGACCGGCCGAGCGGCGCGGCTCGGCCTCAACATCGCCGGCGGCGTGCTCAAGCGGCTGCCGCGGCCTTGAGCGAGCGGTCGGGCGGCCTGCCCCGAGCCGCCGCGACCTTCTGGCGCCGCACGTACGAGGACAACCTCACGGGGCTGGCGGGCATGGTCGCCTTCAACCTGCTGGTGTCGCTGTTTCCGCTCGCGCTCGTCGGCCTGTTCGTCGCGGGTCGCGTGCTCGAGAGTCGCGACTTCGAGCAGCGCGTGCTCGCCGACCTCGGCCAGCTGTTCCCGACCACGACCCGTGGAACGCTCGAGGGCGCGCTCGACCGCCTGCGCACGTCCTCGACCGGGGTCGGGATCGTCGCCGTCATCTCGAGCGTGTGGATCGGCGCCTCGGTCTGGGGAGCGCTCGACACGGCCTTCTGCCGCATCTACCACGTGCGCTGTCGAAGCTGGCTCGAGCAGAAGCGCTTCGCGCTCGCCATGCTCGGCGTCGTGCTCGCGTTCATCGCCGCCACGATTGCCATCCCGGCACTGCAAACCCTGCTCGTGGCGGGCTCCGAGCGACTTCCCTTCGGGCTCGGGCAGGTGCGGGCGGTGATCTTCGCGGGCTCGCTCGCGCTCGGGATCGCGTTGATCTTCGTCATCCTGTGCTCGCTCTACTGGGCCGTGCCCAACCGGCGCGTCCCGTGGCGCGCGGTGTGGCCGGGGGCGCTCGTCGCGACCCTCGCCATCGCCGTGATCGACTACGCGTTCCCCTTCTACCTGTCCCGTATCTCGGCGTTAGGGTACTTCGGCGCGACGTTCGTGTTCGTGCTGATCGTGCTCGTGTGGTTCTACGTGCTGGCGATCGTCATCCTCGGCGGCGCCACGGTGAACGCGATGCGGTTCGAGCTGCACGACACGGGAGCCGTGCGGGAGCCGGAGTGAACGCGACCGCCGAGCGGCTGATCGGCGTGGCCGAGGCACGCCGGCGGGTCCTCGCCGAGCCGGTCGCGCTCCCGTGCGAGGAGGTCGGGCTCGACGCGGCGCTCGGGCGGGTGCTGTGCGAGGACGTCGCGAGCGAGGGCCCGCTCCCTCCGTTCGACGCGTCGGCCATGGACGGCTTCGTCGCTCGCGCCGGCCCGGCCGGAGAGCTCGAGGTGGTCGGCGAGTCGCGCGCCGGCCGACCGGCTGAAGGCGTGCTGGAGGCGGGCGGGGCGATGCGGATCTCGACCGGGGCGATGGTCCCCAACGGGGGTGAGGCGGTCGTGCCGGTCGAGCGTGCCGAGGTCGCGCGGGGCCCCGCCGGCGGCAGCGCGGAGCGCGTCCGCCTTCCCGCCCGCGCGACGGGTGACCACATCCGGCGCGCCGGTGAGGATCTCGGTGCCGGCGAGCTCCTCCTGCGCGTGGGACACCGGATGGGGCCGCCCGAGGTCGCGGCGCTCGCGGCGGCCGGCCGTGCCGCGGTGGCGTGCGGCGGCGTCCCGCGGGTCGCGGTGCTGTCGACGGGCGATGAGCTCGTGGCGCCCGGGCGTCCGCTCGCACCCGGTCAGGTCCGCGACTCGAACGCGCCGGCGCTCGCCGCCCTCGCGGCGCGGGCCGGCGCGCGGGTCGGCCTCCGCGCGCACGTGCGCGACGATCCGGCGCAGACCGTCGCCGCGCTCCGCGAGGCCCTCGACGGCGCCGACGTGGTGTGCATCGCCGGCGGCGTCTCGGTCGGCGAGCACGACCACGTCAAGCGCGCGCTCGCCGAGCTCGGGGTCGCGCGGCGCTTCTGGGGCGTGGCCCTCAAGCCCGGAAAGCCCACGTGGTTCGGCGTCCGCGGCTCGACGCTCGTCTTCGGTCTGCCGGGAAACCCGGTTTCGGCGATCGTGACCTTCGGTCTCTTCGTGGGCCCGGCTCTCGCGCGGCTCGCGGGGGCGCGCGACGCCCTGCCGGCATCCACCTACGCGACGCTGGCGGAGCCCGTGGAGCGCCACCGCTCGCGCGAGCAGGCGGTGCGCTGCCGCGTCGAGCAGGGCCCCGACGGCGCGCTCGCGCGCCCGACCGGCCCCCAGGGCTCGCACCGCATCACGTCGCTGCTCAACGCCGACGCCCTGCTGCTGGTCGGGGCCGGCGACGGCGAGCTCGCCGCCGGCGCACGCGTCGAGCTCGAGCCCCTCCTCTGAGCCGAGCCCTCCCTCGGGACTCGGCGCGCGGGTGGGGAGGCGCGGCCGCTCGCGGCCCTAGCCCCGGTAGCCTCAATCCGGGTGCGACCGCGCGACCCCAGACGCCTCCTCCAGCGCCGCCGCCGCGCGCGGGGGCGCGTCAAGGTGATCGAGACGCGCAACCGCGACGTCTCGGCCGAGGGCGGGGTCGAGACCGTGCAGTGCGCCGAGATCGTCCTCCCGCGCGAGGAGCTCGACCGCGTGTGGAGCCCCGAGTACCTCGAGCGGCTCGCCCGCACCTACT
>DATHAN010000176.1:0-4274 GCA_035296645.1 Thermoleophilaceae bacterium | reverse complement strand
GACGGTGAGCACGCCCTCCTCGAGGCGGATGACCGCCCGCGGGCGCACGCCGAGGAAGGACCAGCGCCCGAACCGCCCGCCCTGCTCGGCCGACTCGAGCAGGAACGACGGCCCGTCGCCGCGCAGCTTGAGGTAGGCGGCGACCGGAGTCTCGCAGTCGTCGATGAAGATGTGGCGCAGCGGGACGACGGTGTGCTCGGTGGCGAGCGCGCGAGCGCGGTCGGGACCCGGCTCGACGCGGAGCTCCTGCGCGGATGCGGCGGGCGCGGCCATCGGCGCGGGTCAGCGCCGACGGGCGTTGAGCTCCGCCAGGGCGTCGGCGAGCGACATGTCGCGCGCCGCGAGCAGCACCGCGAGGTGGTAGAGGACGTCGGCTGCCTCCTCGCGGACACGCGCGTCGGGCTCGCTGGCGGCCGCGCGCGCGACCTCCTCGGCCTCCTCGCGCACCTTCTCGCCGATGCGCGGCGGGTCGGCGAGGAGCTCGCGGGTGTAGGAGGGCGGGGCGCCGTCCGCCGCGGCCCGGCGCGTAGCGATCGTCCGCTCGAGCGCGGCTAGCGCCTCGGCCGGCTCGGGCTCCGTGTCGCCACGGAAGAAGCAGGTCCGCTCGCCCGTGTGGCAGGCCGGCCCGGCGGGCTCGACGAGGGCGAGCACCGCGTCGGCGTCGCAGTCGTAGCGCAGCGCGCGCAGGCGCTGGACGTTGCCCGAGGTCTCCCCCTTGTGCCACAGCTCGTCGCGCGAGCGGCTGAAGAAGTGCATCTCGCCGGTCGCGCGCGTGCGCTCGAGCGCCTCGGCGTTCATATACGCGAGCGTGAGGACCTCGCCGGTCGAGGCGTCCTGGACCACGCACGGCACGAGACCGCGCTCGTCGAAGGCGACCTCGTCATTGATCGCTTCCATCGTCCCGACGATTCTAGGTCGCGCCGGGCCCGCGGCGTTCAAGCCGTCGCTCCCGGGCTGAGGACCGCCAGGCCGCCCGCGGCCGCCGCGGAGCGTTGCCGGCGATCGTAGGTGACGAAGGCGTCGAGGGAATCGCCGAGCGCTAGCGCGCTGGCGACGTGAACGGCGTCCAGCGTGCGCAGTCGAGGTGGCGCAAGGCGGCCGGCCGAGGCGAGCAGCGGCCGAGTCACCTCGACGAGGTCGAGGCCGGCGAGGACGCGCGCCGCCTGACTACCGACCCCGTGCCGCTGGCCATCCTCCTCGAAGCGCAAGCGGGCGAGCGCGCGCGGGACCTCAGCGAGGACGAGCTCACTGGCCGCCACGTCCGCGCGGGCGATCACCGCGCGGAGCGCGCTCGACTCGGGCTCGGCGACGACGGTCTTTACGAGCGCCGACGCGTCGAGATAGAGCCGGGAGCGCCGCCTCACACGCCGTAGTCGGGCTCTTCACGGGTCTCGTCGAGCGCCTTGGACGCCGCGTACGGATCATCGAGCTCCACGGGCGTCACCTCGTCGAGGAACTCCTCGAGCGGCCGCTCGGCCGGCGTCACCTTGCCGTCGGCCACCAGGCGCGCGAGCGGGTCCTCGTTCTCCGGTAGCGGCCCCAGCACGGCGATCGGCCGGTTGCGCTCGGTCACGATCACGCGCTGCCCGCGGCGCGCGCGGGCGAGGTAGCGGCTGAGGTTCTGGCGCAGGTCACGCACACCGACGGTGTCGCTCTTCATGTACACCAAAGTTAACACGTGGTGCTATCGGAGGTCCAGCGACGTGGGCGATGCGCGTGCCACGGCGATAACGGTCGGGGACCGCCCGGCTACTCGATCCCCAGCCGGTCGAGCATCGCCTCGTCGGCTCGCCACCGCCGTCGCACGCGCACGCTCAGGTCCAGGTGGACGCGCCGCCCGGTCAGCGCCTCGATCTCGCGGCGCGCCGAGGTGCCGACCGCACGGATCATCCGACCGCCCGCCCCGACGACGATCCCCTTCTGCGACTCGCTCTCGACCCATACGCGGGCGACCACCACGAGCACGCCGCTCGCGCGCTCCTCGATCTCGTCGACCTCGACCTCGACCGCGTGCGGGAGCTCCTGGCGCGCGCGGGCGAGCACCTGCTCGCGCACGAGCTCGGCGAGGCGGACCTCGGGCGCAAGGTCGGTCGGCTCGCTCGGAGGAAACAGGAACGGACTCTCCGGGAGGAGGGCGACGAGCGCCTCGAGCAGAGACTCGACCCCCGCACCGGTGCGCGCTGAGATCGGGAAGATCTCGGCGCTCGGAGGTAGCTCGAGCTCGGCCGCCGCCGCAAGCGCCGCGACCGTGCGGGCGCGGTCGAGCCCATCGACCTTGTTGACCGCGACCACGGACGGGACCTCCGACGCGCTCACCGCCCGGGCGATGAAGCGGTCGCCCGGGCCGATCGACTGCTCGCCGTTGAGCAGGAGGAGCGCCGCGTCGGACTCGTGCAGCTCGCGCTCGGTGCGACGCTGCATGCGCTCGGTCAGCGGGTCGCGCGGGCGCTGCGAGCCCGGCAGGTCGACGAGCACGAGCTGCCAGTCCTCGCCGGTGGCCACGCCGCGGATCGCCCGGCGGGTGGTCTGCGGCCTGGGCGAGACGATCGCCACCTTGGTCCCGACGATGCGGTTGAGCAGCGTCGACTTGCCGACGTTGGGGCGCCCGGCGAGGGCGACGAAGCCGGCTCGAGTGCGCGGTTGACTCTCGCCGTCGGCGTCCGGGTGCCCGGGCGGGCGGGTCCTGTCGGCTGCGGGCCCACCCCCTTCCGGGGGCGGGTCCTCGCCGCCACCCGCCCGAGGAGCGTGGCGACCTCCGGCGGTCACCCGCGCAGGTCTCGCAGGATGCGGGCTTGCAGCGAGAGCATCTCTCCGCCGTCGGAGTCGTGGTCGTAGCCGCAGAGGTGAAGGACGCCGTGGACGATCGCCTCCTCGACATCGGAGGTGTGCTCGGGGCAAACGACCACGTCGCCGAGCTCGCGTGGGCCGGCGACCGGGCCGGGGCCGTCGACCGGGAACGACAGCACATCGGTAGGGCGGTCGACGCCGCGGTGCGCGGCGTTCAGCGCGCGCATCCGCGCGGGTGCGACGAAGGCGATCGCGAGGTGGCCGTCGGTGGCCCCGGCGGCGGCGAGCGCCGACCGGGCCGCGCGCTCGCAGCCGGCGGCCGCAAGCGCAGGGGCGGCGCCCTCGGCGGCGACCTCGACCTCCATAGCCACCGTGGCCGCGCCCCCCGCGCCGCCCGACTCAGCCATCGCGAGCGGGCCGCAGCGGGGGCGCCCCGCTGTCGGCATAGGCGTCGTACGCCTCGACGATCCGCTGCACGAGCTTGTGACGGACGACGTCCTCGCCGCCGAAGCGGATGAACTCGATCCCCTCGACCGTCTCGAGGATCTCGCCCACGACGATCAGGCCGGAGCGCTGGTCGCGCGGGAGGTCGACCTGGGTCACGTCGCCCGTCACCACCATCTTCGACCCGAATCCGAGCCGCGTGAGGAACATCTTCATCTGCTCGGGGCTCGTGTTCTGCGCCTCGTCGAGGATGATGAACGAGTCATTGAGCGTACGCCCCCGCATGAAGGCGAGCGGGGCGATCTCGATCTGCCCGCGCTCGAGGTACTGGTTGACCTTCTCCGGCTCGAGCATGTCGTAGAGGGCGTCGAACAGCGGCCGCAGGTAGGGGTCGACCTTGGCCATCAGGTCGCCGGGGAGGAACCCGAGCCGCTCGCCCGCCTCGACCGCGGGCCGGGTGAGGACGATCCGGTTGACCTCGCGCCGCGACAGGGCGGCCACGGCCATCGCCACGGCGAGGAACGACTTGCCGGTCCCAGCGGGGCCGATCCCCACGGTCACCGTGTGGTCGCGTATGGCGTCGACGTAGCGCTTCTGGTTCACGGTCTTCGGCGCCACCTTGAGGGAGCGGTGTCGCCAGACCACGTCCTCGAGGATGCGGCTCGGGCTCTCGTGACGGTCGAGCGCCTCGGTGATCGCCTCGATCGTCCCGGGCGCGACCTCGTGTCCCTGGCGGATCAGGTCCGACAGCTCGCGCACGACGGTCTCGGCCATCTCGACCTCGCCTCGCTCGCCCTCGAGGGTGATCACGTTGCCGCGCAGGAACACCTCGGCGTCGAGATGGCCCTCGAGCGACCTCATGATCGCGTCGTGGGCGCCCGCGAGCTCCGTCGCCACGTCGTTCGAGAGCTCGAGCTGGGTCCTCACGCCGCCGACAGCTTCTCCCTCACGAGCGCGCTCACGCGGCGGCCGTCGGCGCGACCCTCGACGCGGGGCATGACGAGCGACATCACGCGGCCCATCTCCTTTGGGGAGGAAGCGCC
>DATHAN010000175.1:0-7756 GCA_035296645.1 Thermoleophilaceae bacterium | reverse complement strand
TAACTTCGCCCCGCCGCCCGAGCGGCGTCGATGGCCGACCGAGTTCCGGCGCTCCACGGATCGCCATGGCCGAAGAGGATGGTCTCCGCCTCGATGCCCTCGAGCCGCTTCAGGGAGTCGAGCGCCTCGTCGCTCGACTCGTTGAACCCCGCCGGCCCGACTTGCGGGCCGCGTCTACCGGTCAGCACGTTGTACTCGAAGAGGACATCTCCGGCAAAGAGGAGCGAGCGGGCCTCGAAGTGGAGAGCGACGCACCCCGGGCTGTGCCCCGGGGCATGGACCGCGCGCGGTCGCCCGGGCACGTCGATGACCTCGCCGTCCTCGTAGGTCTCGACCTCCTGTACGTGGAGGGGGTGCCCGCCGCGGACGAATCCCGCCACGAGCTTCCAAGTCGCCGGGTAGCGGAAATAAGGAAGGAAGCTGGCCTCGCGCTTGCGCCCCCGACCGGTGCGAGTGAGCTCTTCGTCAGCCGAGTGGACATGGACGGGGACCCCCTGCTCTCGGCGCAGCTTCTCGGCGAACCCCTTGTGGTCGGCGTCGCCGTGAGTGAGCACGACCGCGCGGACGTCGTCGAGGCTCCGACCGAGCTGGGCGAGTCCGGGCTCGAGCTGCGACCGGTACCCGGGGGCGCCGGCGTCCACGAGGATCACGCCGTCGTCGTCCCCCACGAGGTACCAGTTGATGAGCGAAGTGCCCATGCGCAGGACGCCGTCGGCTACCTCGGTGAACGGCTGGGGCACGGGGGAACCCTATTGACGCACGTCCTCGGCGTGCAGCGATGAGTCCCGCGGCTCTGACCGGTCTTCATTCCGGTAAGCCCCAAGGAGACAAGGAGCCACCATGAGCCGGGACGCCCTGGACTTCGACTTCAACGCCGTGCTCGAGAAGAGCCCGAAACCCGGGGGCTGGACCTACGTGGTGGTACCCGGGTCGGCCGAGTTCTTCGGCACCCGCGGTCTCGTGAAGGTCCGCGGGACCATCGACGGGCACGCCTTCGAGAGCTCGCTCATGGCACTCGGAGACGGACGGCACAAGCTCCCCGTAAAGAGCACACTGCGAAAGGCGATCGACAAGGGGGCCGGGGAGGCCGTCGAGGTTCACCTGGACGCGCGGCTCAACTAGGACGTGCAAGAGCAGGCACGCGCTAGCTATCAGGCGGGCTCGTCATGCCTCCGCGCGACTTCCAGACCCGCGTTCCACCCAGGGGCGCGCCCGCCTTCCGGAGGCTCGATTCGGTCAGTGTCTATGCCGCTGCGCGCAATAACCCACGCGATCACCGAGTTCGAGTTCCACATGTCGCCCGTCGCGAGCTCATCGCGTCCCCACACCGGCGTAGGAACGCGGGCTACCGTCTCGAGCACGCGACGCGCGCGATCGTCGTCCTGGGTCAGTCGCCGCGGGCTGTCGACGGCCTCGACCACGTCCGGGATGTGGCCGTTCAGCCACAGACGGACCTCGTAGCGAAAGATCCGAAACCGGCCGGCCAGGCGGCTGCCGACGGGACCCTCGGCCACGACGCCCCGCTCGTTGCCGCTCAGGTCCGGGACCGGGGCCTGCTCGACGACGTACTTCCCTTCGGCGACCTCGATCTGCAGCGCGGAGTGGTAGAGGTCGTAGGCCGGGCGCCGCTGAAGCCTCGACGCCACGGCCTCGTAGAGGCGCCCGTTGAGCCTGACGAAGTGCCCGCCGGCACCGAGGGGCAGCCAGTAGAGGTCGACCGCGGCATCGCCGCGAGGCTCGCCTACGACGGCCCCTCTCCCTTCGGGCCCTGCCAGTCGGGCACCGTGTTGCCCTCGGGCGGGATCGGCCGGTCCCTCAGCATGCGCGCCAGGTGGACGACGTTGTGGGCCATCCAACCGGCGGTCTTGCGCGTGTAGGCGCTCTGGTTCCAGCCATCGGCCTCGATGAACGATGGTCCCGGCCCCGAGTCGCCCACCCAGTAGCAGTCGGCGTTCGGCGGCACGGTGCACCCGAG
This sequence comes from Thermoleophilaceae bacterium, assembly GCA_035296645.1. GTDB lineage: Bacteria > Actinomycetota > Thermoleophilia > Solirubrobacterales > Thermoleophilaceae > JACCUC01. The sequence continues at coordinate 5,781 of DATHAN010000175.1, read as the reverse complement.
GTGACCGAGGTTGAACAGCGTCGTGCCGGCCGCGTCGTGGGCCCCGTCCTCGTTGCCGGTGACCACGGTGCCGCCGACCGTGTTGTAGAGCGGATACTGCCCGACCTCGTTCGTCGAGCTGTAGGTCCCATCGAGGCGCTCGATCACGAGCTGGCAGACGCTCGAGCGAACGCCGAACCAGATCGATGTGCCGACGATCAGGATGTCGGCGGCGAGGATCTTCTCAAGGATGAGTGGCCACTCGTCGCCGTTCCCGAGGTCCGACTCGACGCCGAACGGGATGTTGTAGTCGACGGGCCGCAACTTCTCCGTGGCGCAATCGAGGTCATGGAGTATCTCGGCCACCCGGGCGAGTAGCGCCTCGGTGTTCGAGACCTCGGGCGACTTCTTGAGCGTGCAGTTGAGCATCAGCGCGTTCAACTCGGCCATGGCTACGACCCTCCTATCCTCGACTGGGCCCACAGTACCTTCAGTCGCTGCGGGTCGGTCCGCACGGAGTAGGCTGGAGCTCGTGCCGGCTAGGTCCGCCATGAGACTGCTCGTCGTCGCGTTGGCCGCTCTCGTCCTGGGCTCGGGCGCATGCGGAGGCTCCGTCTCCGATGGCGAGCAGAAGCGGGGGCGGTCCGCCCCCTCCTCGCCTCCCTCGCGGCTCGTCTCGCCGGCGGAGTTCGCGACCGCGATCTCGAGGCCCGGCACCGCGGTCATCAACGTCCACGTCCCCTTCGAGGGCGAGATCGCCGGGACCGACCGCCACATTCGCTTCGACGAGATCGACCGTCGGCGGGCGGCGCTCCCGCCGCGGTCGAGACCGCTCGCGATCTACTGCCGCACCGGCCCGATAAGCACGACGGCCGCGCGCACGCTGGCACGGCTCGGCTACCGCGACATCACGGAGCTGCGTGGGGGAATGCGGGCGTGGGAGCGCTCCGGACGCCCGCTTCGCGGCCGCCCGCCCTGAGCCGAGCTTCTCGCGTGGCAGCGCCTAGCCTTGCCGTCTGGGCGATGAGTTCCGAGGCGGTCGCCGGTCTCTAGCCCTGAACCCCGTACCGAGCGCAGGAGCGAAATGACAGCAGAGACCCCACTCGCGATCGAGGCCACAGGCCTGGCCAAGTCGTTCGGCGACGTCCGAGCAGTCGACGGTGTCGATCTCGCGGTCCGCTCCGGGTCGGTCTACGGGGTGCTCGGTCCCATCAGCGCGGGCAAGACGACGACCATCCGGATGCTGGCGACCCTCGTGCGCCCGGACGCCGGCACGGCGCGCGTGCTCGGCCACGACATCGTGCGCGAGGCGGACGCCGTGCGCGCGCTCGTCTCCCTCACCGGCCAGCTCGCTTCGGTCGACGAGGACCTGACCGGGCGCGAGAACCTCGTGCTCCTCGGGCGCCTGCTTGGGCTGAAGCGGGGCGACGCCAAGGCACGCGCGGCGGAGCTGCTCGAAGCGTTCGGCCTCGCCGACGCGGCCGGGCGGCTCGTCAAGCACTACTCCGGCGGCATGCGCCGGCGGCTCGACATCGCGGCGAGCATCGTCGTCACGCCGAAGCTCATGTTCCTCGACGAGCCGACGACCGGCCTCGACCCCCGGTCCCGGAGCCAGGTCTGGGCGATCGTGCGCGCGCTCGCGGCCGAGGGGACCACGATCCTCCTCTGCACCCAGTACCTCGACGAGGCCGACCAGCTCGCCGACGGGATCGCGGTGATCGACCACGGCAGGGTGATCGCCGAGGGCACGCCGGCGCAGCTCAAGGCGTCGGCCGGTTCGGGCGTCCTGCACGTGCGACTGCTCGACCCCGAGCAGCGCCCGGAGGCCGAGCGAGCTCTGGCCGAGGAGCTGCCGTCCGTCCACCTCGAGCCCGACCCGGCGGCGCTGTCGGCGCGCTGCTCCGACGCCGACCGCGCGGCCGAGGCGATAGCCGCGCTCGCGCGCTCCGAGGTGCGAGTCGCCAACTTCTCGCTCGATCGACCGAGCCTCGACGAGGTGTTCCTGGCGCTCACCGGCCGTCCGGCCGAGGACGAGGCCGCTTCCGAAGCGACCGCCGTGGAGGAGGAGCAGCCGGCATGACCACCGCTCCTCAAAGCCCCGGCTCCCACCCTCCGTCCGCGGCGGACGAGCTCCTGGTGCGGACCGCGCTCGCTTCTGGAGAGCGGCGCCCGCCCGCGAGCGCAATCTCGGCCGCCATCTCCTTCGGCTGGCGAGGGATGCTCAAGGTCAAGCATGTGCCCGAGCAGCTCCTCGACGTGACGATCACGCCGGTGATGTTCACGCTCATGTTCACCTACCTGTTCGGCGGTGCGATCGCCGGGTCGACCGGGGCGTACCTCCAGTACATCCTTCCGGGCCTGCTCGTCATGTCCGTCCTGTTCACGACGGTCTACTCGGGCGTCGCGCTCAACACCGACCTGACCAAGGGCGTCGTCGACCGCTTTCGCTCGCTCCCGATCTGGCGCCCCGCCCCGCTCGTCGGCGCCCTGCTCGGGGACAGCGTCCGCTACCTGGTGGCGGCCGTCGTGATCGTGGTCCTCGGGGTCGCCCTCGGCTTCAAATCCGGCGCGGGCTTGGGCGGAGTCGTCGCTGCGATCGCGCTCGTCGTCGTCTTCGCCTTCGGCCTTTCCTGGGTGTTCACGACGCTCGGCCTGGTGCTGCGCTCCCCGAGCGCGGTATTGAACGCCGGCTTCCTGGGCATCTTTCCGCTGACCTTCCTCAGCAACGTCTTCGTCGATCCGAGGACGCTTCCGAGCGGTCTCGAGGCGTTCGTCTCGATCAACCCGATCTCGCTGCTCGCCACGGCGACGCGTGGCCTGATGGAGGGGAACGCGCCGGCCGGCGACATCGGGATCGTGCTGGCGACCGCCGCCGCGATCACCGCCGTGTTCGCCCCGCTGACCACGCGGCTCTACCGCAGCAGGGGGTCGGGGGCGTGACGGGGACGGAAGGCCACTCCCCGACGAGCCGCCGGTAGGCCCATAGTCTTCGCGCATGCCCGGCTGCCTCGTCGCGGTCCTCGCGCTCATCTCGCCTCGGCTTGCGCTCGTCGTCCTGTGGCTCTTCAGCGACCTCCTGAGCGCCGCGTTCCAGAGCTGGCTGATCCCGCTGATCGGCTTCTTCGTCCTGCCATGGACCACGCTCGCCTACGCAGGGATGTGGGCGCTCGGACGAGGCTCGGCGGTGACCGGCTTCGAATGGTTCCTGGTCGTGCTGGCCTTCGTGGTCGACCTGGGGTCGTACCTCGGCGGCCGGCGCGCGCGCGGCGATTGAGGATCCTCGGCGTTGTCGGTCCGCCTTAGCGCTCCGCCTGGATCGTTTCCACCGTCGTTGACAGCGTCGGCGCGCGCGTGAGCGTCTGGTAGCGACGCAATAGCGCTCGGTCGGCTTCTTCAGCGCGCCGAGCTGCGCTCACCGGATACCGCGACGCACCGCGTAAGCTGGCCGCCGCCCAATGAAGCCCGCGAGCAGCCAGTCGAGCCCGGTTCTCGCGCTCGTCCTCGTGACGGCGCTGTGCGGCGGCGTCGTCGGATGCGGCGGGGCCGCCGGCGACTCCGGGCCTCGGCCTTCGGGGGCGGCGAAGGACGAGGCAGCGCCGATCGGGGGGCTCGGGCGCCGCGCGTCTCTCCTCAACCACGGACCGCGCGAGCGACGCCGCGTCGCGCTCACCTTCGACGCCGACATGACGCAGGCCAAGCTGGCCGAGCTTCGCGCTTCGGGCGCCGCCGCCGCAAGCGACTCGTACGACCGCCGCGTCGTTCGCGAGCTCGAGCGAACGCGCACGCCGGCGACGATCTTCATGGCGGGTCTGTGAGCACGCGCCCATCCCGAGGCTGCGCGCGCCCTCGCGCGCTCGCCGCTCTTCCAGATCGAGAACCACTCGCTGTCCCACCTCGGCTTCAAGAGCCCGTGCTACGGGCTCGAAACGACCGCCTCCCGCGCGACAAAGCGCCGGGAGGTCATCCGCTCGAGCAACGTGATCGAGGAGGTAACCGGCGAGCGCCCGCGGTTCTTCCGCTTTCCCGGAGGGTGCCACGCGAAGAAGGACCTCCGCCTCGTCGCCGCGGCGGGCGAGCAGCCGCTCGGCTGGGACGTGGTCTCCGGGGACGCGGGGCAGACGGACGCCTCGGCCGTAGCGGAGGCGGTCCGCGACGGGGTGAAGCCCGGGTCGATCGTCGTCCTCCACATGGTCGGCGCCCCGAACGCGCCCGCGACCGCCGCGGCGCTTCGGGAGATCATCCCCGCCCTGCGGCGCGACGGCTACGAGCTCGTCACCCTCGACACGCTGCTCGACCGGCGTTAGCGCTCGCACCAGCGCGGCCGTGTCCGAGTTCGTGGCGACTACGGGAGCCGCGCGCTCAGTCGATCGCGCTCAGCGGCGGCCCGAGGAACTGCCGCGGACTCTGCGGGCGCCCGTTCTCCCGCACCTCGAAGTGGAGATGGTCGGCGTAGCAGCGCCCCGTGCATCCCGACCGGGCGATGACCTCGCCGCTGTCGACCCGGTCGCCCTCGCTCACGCGGATCTTCGAGAGCTGCCCGTAGCACGTGCTCAGGTCCTGGGTGTGCTGGACGCACACGAGCTTGCCGTAGCCGCCCATCCTCCCGCTGTACAGGACCTTGCCCCAATCGGCGGCGTGCACCGCGGTACCGGACCGAACGGCGATGTCGAGGCCGGCGTGCCGGCTTCCCCACAGCGAGCCGAACCGCAGCAGGATCCGCCCGTCCGCGGGCCACACGATCTCGCCGGTGCCCGGGTCCTCACCTCGGCCGCTCAGGAGCGCCTGGAGCTGGGCGTTCTCCTGCGCGAGGGCCGCGACGTGACCGCGCATGTCGGCTGCGGAGGGCCCCGTCGAGCCGCCTCCGCCGCCTCCCTGCGCTCGCCCGCGACGGTCGCCCGGTCGCGGGCGTCGGTCCGCGTCGGTCCGTGCGCGCGCCGACTCGCCCGGCCACCGCGGAGGCTCGCCCGTGCCCGCTCCCGGGAGCCTGTCGAGGCGGATGGGCGCCGGGCCGGAAGAGCGGTCCGCCATCGAGGTCGTCGACTTGGGGCCGCCCCGGGTCAGCCACAGGGCGACCGCCCCGCCGAGGATGATGAGCCCGACGAGGCCGCACGCGGCAGCGATGCGCAGGCGCCGGACGCCGGCCGGACCGAGCCGTCTCCCTCGACTCTCCTTCGATCGAGTCGTCTGATCGCCCGAGCGCGTCTCCGTGGGCAAGGCGTCGCCGAGGATACACGGCGCGGGGCCGCACGTGAGCCACCGTGCGGTGACCGTGGAGAGGCTCGAGGACGGAGCTCGGCGCCGCGGTAGCCCTACTCTGTGGCCGTTGGGCCAGGGTACGAGACAGCCGAGCCGTTTTGAGCCCATCCGGAGTGCGGGGACGTGCTCGCCGCCCGAGCGGTTCTCGGGATGAGCGTCCTCGCCGGCCTGTTCCTGATCGCGCATGGCCTGCTCCACCTTGCGGTGTGGGTTGCGCCGGCCCCGCCCGACGCAACCTTCGACGCGCGGCGTTCCTGGCTGATCGGTGACGCGCCCGCGCTCACCCGGGGCCTAGCCGTGGCGGCCTGCGTGCTGTTCGCCGTCGCCGGAGTGCTCGTGCTCGTCGGAGCGGGCGCGGCGGCGACGGTCGCGGTGATCGGGGCGGCGGTCTCGCTCGGGCTCGTAGGGCTCACCTTCCATCCGTGGTTCAGCTTCGCCGTCGCGATCAACGTCGCCATCATCGTGGTCGCGCTGGGCTGACACCGGGCGCAGCGGGGCTCGCTCCCTCGGCGGGCCGCGTCCGACCGTTGCTCTCGACCCTGTGCG
>DATHAN010000174.1:0-4510 GCA_035296645.1 Thermoleophilaceae bacterium | reverse complement strand
TCGAGGTCGTCGGCGAGCTCGAGCTGGCGTGGCGGATGCTCCCGAACGAGTTCGTCGCGGTGACCGGCACGAACGGCAAGACGACGACCGTCGAGCTGGTCGCCGCGATCCACCGCGCGGCCCGCCTGCCGGTGGCGGTGGCGGGGAACGTCGGCACCGCGCTGGCGTCGCTCGTGGGTCCGGACGGTCCCGGGCCCGAGGCGACCGTGGTGTGCGAGGCCTCGAGCTTCCAGCTCGACGACGCCGTCGCGTTCGCGCCCGAGACCGCGGTGCTGCTCAACCTGACCGAGGACCACATCGACCGCCACGGGAGCTTCGCCGCCTACCGCGACGCCAAGCTGCGGGTGTTCGCGCACCAGCGGTTGCGCGACGTGGCGGTGCTGCCGCACGGCTTCGCGGCGCCGCCGGGCGAAGCGCGCGTCGTGAGCTTCGGGCCGGCGGAGGCGGCCGACCTCGCGTGCGCGGGAGGAACGCTGCGGTGGGAGGGGGCGGACCTCGTGCCCGCCGAAGAGATTCGCCTGCGTGGGGCCCACAACCTGTCGAACGCGATGGCCGCCTCGGCGGCGGCGCTCGCCCGGGGGACCGATCCGGACGCCGTGCGCGCGGCGCTGCGGACCTTCGCCGGCGTCCCGCACCGGCTCGAGGAGGTCGCCGAGCGCGACGGCGTCCTGTTCGTCAACGACTCCAAGGCGACGAACCCCGACTCGGCGCGCGTGGGGATCGAGGCCTTTCCCGGGGGCGTGCACGCGATCCTCGGCGGGAGCCGGAAGGGCGGCCGCTTCCGCTCGCTGCGCCAGCCGGTCGCCGAGCGGTGCCGGGCCGCATACCTGGTCGGCGACGCGGCGGAGCAGCTCGCCGCGGACCTCGAGGGGACGGCGCCGGTCGTCCGGTGCGGGACGCTTGCCGACGCGGTCGAGCGCGCCGCCGCGGCCGCGCGTCCGGGCGAGGTCGTGCTGCTGTCGCCGGCGTGCGCGAGCTTCGACGCCTTCGCGAGCTTCGAGCACCGCGGCGCCGCCTTCCGCGAGCTCGCGCGCCGGCTGTCGGGCGCGGAGGCCCCGGCGCCGACTGGATGAGTTCGCCGGGGCGCGTCGAAAGGGGCGGGAATGGCATCCCCGCACGGCCTCGTCGCCCCGACGCCCCCGGAGCCGGCGCCCGGCCCGTCGCCGTCGCCGAGGGAGGCGCCCGCGGAGGCGAGAACCGCACGCGGCTCGCGCGCGAGCACGCTCGAGCACTCGATCCTGCTCACCGTGACCATGTGCCTGCTCGCCGCCGGCGCGGTCATGGTCTACTCGGCGAGCTCGGCCGAGTCGCTGCTCGACGGGTCGGGCGACCCGGCGCGCTTCCTCAAGCGGTACGTGGTCTTCGGGGTGCTCGGCGTCGTCGCCATGCACCTCTGCGCCCGCATGAGCCTGCGCTCGGTGAAGCGGGCGACGCCCGGCCTCCTGTTGCTCGCCTTCGTGCTGACGGTCGCGGTGATGGTGCCCGGCGTCGGCGTCCAGGTGAACGGCGCGACCCGCTGGCTGGCCGCGGGGCCGGTCCAGTTCCAGCCCTCCGAGCTGCTCAAGGTGGCGCTCGTGCTCTACGCGGCGGCGCTGCTCGCCGTCCGCCCGCGGCGGGTCCGCACGGTCGGGGGCCTCGCCAAGCCGCTCGGGCTCGTGGTCGGGGCAGCGTGCGCGCTGCTGCTCGCGCAGCCCGACATGGGGACGGCGCTCGTGATCTGCGCCTCGATGGGCGCGCTGCTCGTAGCCGCAGGGGCGCGCCTGCGCCACATGGCGCTCCTCGGCGGCGCGCTGGCCGCCCTCGTTCTGGTGCTCGCGCTCGTCGAGCCCTACCGGCGCGCGCGTCTCACCGCCTTTCTCGACCCCTGGGCCGATGCCGCGGGCAGCGGCTTCCAGTCCGTGCAGGCGATGATCGCCATCGGCTCCGGGGGGGTGCTCGGCGTCGGGCTCGGCGAGTCGGTGCAGAAGGTCTTCTACCTTCCCGAGGCGCACACCGACATGATCCTCGCCATCATCGGCGAGGAGGTCGGCCTCGTCGGGATCGGCTGCGTGGTCGCCCTGTACGCGCTGCTCGGCTACGCGGGGCTGCGCGCTGCCAAGATCGCCGGCGACCGCTACACGAAGCTGCTCGGGGCGGGGTTGACCTCGCTCATCCTGGGCCAGGCGACGCTCAACCTGTTCGCGGTGCTGGGGCTCGCACCGCTCACCGGCGTCCCCCTGCCGTTCATCTCGTACGGGAGCTCGAACATGATCGTCCTGCTGGGGGGGATGGGCCTGTTGCTCAACATCGCCGCCCAGGGACGCCGCGCGCGGGTGACCGAATCCGACGACGACATCGCGGCGCTGCGCCGGCGGTCGCTCGAGGTGGCGCGCCGGCGCGCCGAGCGGGCGCAGCGGCGCGCCGCACGGGCGAGCTAGCACGGCAGGGCCCGTGACCCGGGTGGTGATCGCCGCCGGAGGGACCGCCGGGCATGTCGTCCCGGCGCTCGCCGTGGCCGATGCCCTGCGTGCCCGCGGCGCCGAGGTTGCGTTCGTCGGCGCCGAGCGCGCCGAGGCCGAGCTCGTCCCGGCGGCGGGGTACCCGCTCCACCGCCTGCGCGTCGTGGGGATCGACCGGCGCAGTCCGGTGCGTGCCGCGCGCGCCGTGGCGCTGGCCGCCGTAGCGAGCGCGCGCGCGCCGGCCCTCCTGCGCCGCCTGCGCCCCGACGTCGTGCTCGGCGGAGGCGGGTACGTCGCCGGGCCGGTCGGGCTCGCCGCCGCCGCGCTGCGCGTCCCGCTGGCGCTCACCGAGGCCGACAGCCACCTCGGCCTCGCCAACCGGATGCTCGCCCCGCTCGCGCGACGCGTGTTCCTCGCGTTCCCGCCGCGCGAAGGGGCGGCGCGAGCCGACCGCCGCGGGCGCTTCCCCGTGACCGGCCGCCCGATCCCGGCGGGGACGCTCGGCGCCGACCGCGGCCGCGCCCGCGAGCGCTTCGACCTGTCGCCCGTCGGCCCGTGCCTACTCGTGTTCGGCGGGTCGCTCGGCGCTCGCTCCCTCAACGAGGCGGCGGTCGAGGCTTTCGGCGCCACACCCGCGCTCGAGGGCATGTCGGTCCTGCACGCCTGCGGTCACCGCGACCACGAGGAGCTCGCCGCGCGCCTCGCGGAGCTGGGCGCGCCGGCCCACTACCGCCTGGTCCCCTACATACAGCCGTTCGCCGATGCGCTCGCCGCCGCCGATCTGGCCGCGGCGCGCGCCGGGGGGTCGATCTTCGAGCTCGCGGCGGCAGGCGTGCCCGCGGTGCTCGTGCCCTACCCGCACGCGACCGCCGACCACCAGACGGGAAACGCTCGCTGGATGGCCGAGGGCGGGGCGGCGACCGTGGTGCCCGACGCCGCCCTCGACGCGGCGCGCCTCAGACGCGAGGTCGTGGCGCTGCTCGAGGAGCCCGAGCGGCTCGCGGCGATGAGGCGCGCGGCGCGCGCGCTCGCGCGCCCCGACGCCGCCGAGCGGATCGCCGACGAGCTGCTGGCTCTCGCGGGCCCCGGCCACCCGACGGAGCTGTGGATCCACGCGACAGACAGCGCCCAGCGCCGATGACCTCGGAAGCCGAATGATTGCTCCGGGCCATCGACGGGGAACACATGCCTCCATGATCGCGATGCCCCTGACGCGCGGGCGGACGACCGACTCGTCCCTCGGCTTGTTCACCGCGGTCACCGAGAGTGCCCACCGCGAGGACGGCGGCGCGTCGACCGCCGACTGGCTGCGCCTCGCGCTCGAGCTCGAGCCGGACATCGAGGCCGCGAGCCACGCGCGCGAGGCGCTCGAGCAACTCGACGACCACCTCGAGGAGGAGGTCCTCGAGGACATGCGCCTGCTCGTCACGGAGCTTGTGACCAACAGCGTCCGCCACGCCGACGCGGCGCCCGGTGAGCCCGTGCGACTCGAGGTTTCCGTGCACGCCGACCGCGTGCGGGTGACGGTCGAGGACGGGGGTAGCGGCTTTCGCGCGCGCCGGCGCACGCCCGACTCGCCCGACGACGGCGGTTGGGGCTTGCACCTCGTCGAGCGGGTCAGCCACCGCTGGGGCGTGAGCGGGGGCGGCCGTACGCGCGTGTGGTTCGAGCTCGACCGCTCGGGCGCTTCGGGCCTCCGCTAGGCGTCGGTCGGCCGCGTCAACCGGCTCCGGGCGCGAGCGACGCCTCGTCGTCGACGATCTCGAGCCGACCCTCGAGGCCGGTGATCTCGAACACGCGCCGGACCACTGCCGGCCCCTGGACCAAAGTCACGCGCCGGCCCTGCTCGCGGGCGCGCGCGTCGGCCCCGATCAGCGAACGCAAACCGGTCGAGTCGAGGAAGGTCAGCTCGCGCAGGTCGAGCACGATGTGGGCGGTGCTCTCGCGCTCGATCTGCTCGAGCTCCTCGTCGAGCCGGCGTGCCGCGGCGATGTCGAGCTCTCCGTGGAGGGAGACGCGCACGCGATCTCCCTCTCGGCTCGGATGGCACTCGAAGACGCTCATCGGCGGCG
>DATHAN010000173.1:0-2350 GCA_035296645.1 Thermoleophilaceae bacterium | reverse complement strand
TCGGCTCGCCGCCCGGGTACGTCGGCTACGGCGACGGTGGGCAGCTCACCGAGCCCGTGCGGCGGCGCCCGTACTCGGTCGTGCTGCTCGACGAGGTCGAGAAGGCGCACCCCGAGGTGTGGAACGTCCTGCTCCAGGTGATGGACGACGGGCGCCTGACCGACGGCGAGGGCCGGACGGTCGACTTCACGAACACCGTGCTCGTGATGACCTCCAACCTCGGCTCGGGCGAGGCGCGGCGCGCGGTCGGGTTCGCCGCCGACCAGGCCGAGCCCGCGGCCGAGCGGCTGATCGCCGCGGCCAAGGGCGCGTTCCTGCCGGAGTTCCTCAACCGCATCGACGAGATCGTCACCTTCCGGGCCCTCACGCCCGAGCAGGTCGAGCGGATCGCGCGGCTGATGGTCGACCGCGTCGCCGAGCAGCTGCGGCTCGAACGCGAGATCGAGCTCGAGGTCGACGACGAGCTCGTCGCCCGGCTCGCCCGCGACGGGTTCGACGAGGAGTTCGGCGCGCGCCCGCTCGGACGTCACGTGCGCCGGACGCTCGAGAAGGAGCTCACGCGCGGGATCCTCGACGGCAGGCTCCGCGAGGGCACGGAGGTGCGCGCGAGCGCGGCCGAGGACGGCGCGATCGTGCTCGAGGTGAGCGAGCTCAGCCCCGAGCCCGCACCCGAGCTCGTCGCCTCCTAAGGCACGCCTCGAGCCGGGGCTGCGCGGCCGGCTTGTCGGTAGGGTGGGCGCGTGTCCACCGCCGCCGACCGGCCGTGCAGCCCGATCGCCAGGACGGCCTCGTACGAGGCCGCGCCCGAGGAGGTCGGGCGGGTCCTCCTGCTCTACTCGGGCGGGCTCGACACGAGCGTCATGCTCCGCTGGATCCAGGAGGAGTACGACGCCGAGGTCGTCGCGCTCACCATCGACCTCGGCCAGCCCGCCGAGGACTTCGACGTCGTGCGCGGCAAGGCGCTCGACCTCGGCGCGCTCGACTGCCGCGTGGTCGACGCACGCGAGCAGTTCGCCTACGAGTACGTGCTGCCGGCGGTCAAGGCGAACGCGCTGTACGGCGGCGGATACCCGCTGTTCACCGCGCTCGGCCGGCCGCTGATCGCCAGTCTCGCGGTCGACGCGGCGCGCGAGACGGGCTGCGACACGATCGCCCACGGGTGCACGGGCAAGGGCAACGACCAGGTCAGGATCGAGGCCACCGTCGCCGCGCTCGCCCCCGAGCTCAAGATCATTGCCCCCGTGCGCGGCTGGCAGATGGGGCGTGAGGAGGAGATCGCGTACGCGCGCGAGCACGGCATCCCGGTCAAGGGCGGGACCGAGGCGCCGCCCTACTCGATCGACGACAACCTGTGGGGGCGCTCCTCGGAGGGCGGTCCGATCGAGGAGCTCTCGGAGGCGCCGCGCGCCGACGTGTTCCAGCTCGTGACGCGGCCCGAGGAGGCCCCCGACGAGCCCGAGCTGGTGGAGGTGGGGTTCGAGCGCGGGTGCCCGGTCACCCTCGACGGGGAGCGGCTCGGCCTCGTCGAGCTGCTCGAGCGCGCCGGCGAGCTCGGCGCCCGCCACGGATGCGGGATCGTCGACCATATCGAGGACCGCATCGTTGGTCTCAAGGTGCGCGACCTGTACGAGGCCCCCGCCGCGGCGATCGTCCTCGCCGCCCACCGGGAGCTCGAGAAGCTCGTGAGCACGATCCACCAGAACAACTTCAAGCCGGGGCTCGACCGCGAGTGGGCCTTCCTGGTGTACGCCGGCCTGTGGCACGAGCCGCTGCTCGACGACCTTAACGCCTTCATGGACCGCGCGAACGAGCAGATGACGGGAACGGTGACCATGAAGCTCTACAAGGGCAGCGCGACGCCGGTCGCGCGCTCGTCGCCCAACGCTCTCTACGATCCGGACCTCGCCGGCTTCGGGGAGTCGGGCGGGCTGTTCTCCCAGGCGGCATCGCCGGGGTTCATCGAGCTGTGGAGCCTTCAGTCCCGGATGGCGTACGGGCTACGACACCGAGAGGAGGGAACGGGATGAGCAAAGGGGGCTACACGCTGCTCGGCTGGATCGTGTGGCAGGTCGGCCGCCGCGTGGCGAGGCGCAAGCTCGCCGAGAACCGCGCCAAGGTCGGCGCGACCGCCGTGGCGCTCGTGATCGTCGCGGGGATCCTCGCCGCACGGTCGGGCGGCGGGGAGGAGTAGCGCGCCGCAGGCTGCACGTCGTCGCCCGCTCGCGCCGAACCGGCATGAGCGGCGCGCGGATTGGGCATCATGGGCACTATTGCGGCTGCCGACGTGAGCAAGGAAGCCCACCCCGTGCCGGCGAAAGTCGCGACTCGCCTGCCGTGCGAGCCCGCCTCC
>DATHAN010000172.1:0-4403 GCA_035296645.1 Thermoleophilaceae bacterium | reverse complement strand
TCTACGAGCAGCAGTCCAATCCCGCGCGCGAGGAGATCGTGCGCCCCGACAACCCGCACAATCCGGTCGACGGCCAGCCGGGCGCGGACGACTTCCCGTACGTGCTCACGACCTATCGCCTCACCGAGCACCACACCGCCGGGGGGATGTCGCGGACCGTGCCGTACCTGTCGGAGCTCCAGCCCGAGATGTTCTGCGAGGTCTCGCCCGAGCTCGCGGCCGAGCGCGGCCTCGAGCACGGCGGCTGGGCGACGGTGGTGACGATGCGCCAGGCGATCGAGGCGCGCGTGATGGTGACCGAGCGAATCGCACCCGTGACCGTCGAGGGCCGGCGCGTGCACACGGTCGGGCTGCCCTATCACTGGGGGGGGATCGGCGCGGCGACCGGCGACTCGGCCAACGAGCTGCTGTCGGTGGTGATGGACCCGAACGTGCACATCGGCGAGTACAAGGCGCTCACCTGCGACATCCGGCCCGGGCGCCGCCCGCGCGGGCGGGCGCGGCTCGAGCTCGTCGAGCGCTACCGCGAGGCCGCCGAGGGCGGAGCGCACCCCGCGTGAGCGCCGCGCAGGTCACGGTGATCGAAACCCCGGCGTGGCCGGACACCTACGGCGACGCCGCCCAGCCGCGCGTCGGCTTCTTCACCGACACTTCGCTGTGCATCGGCTGCAAGGCGTGCGAGGTCGCGTGCAAGGAGTGGAATCAGGTTCCCTCGCACGGGCTCGACTGGACGGGCGAGTCCTACGACAACACGAGCGACCTCGACTCGGAGGCGTGGCGCCACGTCGCCTTCGTCGAGCAGCGGGTGCCGGTCGGCGGCGTGGCCGACGGCGCGCCCGACTCGTTCGTCGCCGAGGCCCACCGCCAGGCGCTCGCCGACGAGGCCGGGCTCGACGGCGAGGCTGGTGCGGACGGGCTGCGCTGGCTCATGAGCTCCGACGTGTGCAAGCACTGCACGCACGCCGCGTGCCTCGACGTGTGCCCGACGGGTGCGCTCTTCCGCACCGAGTACGGGACGGTCGTGGTCCAGGCCGACACCTGCAACGGCTGCGGCTACTGCGTCCCGGCGTGCCCGTTCGGGGTGCTCGACCGCCGCGAGGGCGACGGCCGCGTGTGGAAGTGCACGCTCTGCTACGACCGCCTGGTCGACGACCTCGAGCCGGCGTGCGCCAAGGCGTGCCCGACGAAGTCGATCCAGTTCGGCGAGCACGACGAGCTCCGCGCGCACGCCCGCGAGCGCGTCGAGCGGCTGCGCGCCGAGGGCATGGCCGAGGCGCGCCTGTATGGCGAGGACCCGGGCGACGGCGTCGGCGGCTTCGGCGCGTTCTTCCTCCTGCTCGACGAGCCGGAGGTGTACGGGCTCCCGCCGGACCCGGTGGACACGACGCGCGACCTCGGAGAGATGTGGCGGACGATGGGCGTGGCCGCCGCCGCTATCGCGGGTGGGGTGCTGGCGTCCCTGGCCGGAGGGCGGCGGTGAGCCGGCGCGCCGGCGCCGGCGCGCGCGCGTCGGATAGCGGAGTACGGCGATGACGGTCGCCGGAGACGGGCGTCGCGGCGCGACCGCGGTCGTCTCGCCCGAGGCCGCACACTCACGCGGTCGTGGCGCGATGACCGAGCGCGGCGAGTTCCGCTCCTACTACGGGCGACCTGTCATCAAGAAGCCGGTGTGGACGTGGGAGATCCCGTGGTACCTCTTCACCGGCGGGCTCACCGGCGCCTCCTCGACGCTCGCCGCGGGGGCACGCCTCGCCGGGAACGAGCGCCTCGCCCGCCGCGCGGCGCTCACGGCGCTCGGCGGAACGTTCGTCAACCCGGCTCTGCTCGTTGCCGACCTGGGTCGGCCCGAGCGCTTCCTCAACATGCTGCGCATGCTCAAGGTCACCTCGCCGATGAGCGTGGGGAGCTGGATCCTGTCCGCTCACGGGGGCGTCGCGACGCTCGCCGGGCTCACCGAGCTGACCGGCCGCGCGCCCCGGCTCGGGCGCGCGTCGGAGCTCGCCGCGGGTGCCGTCGGAACGGCGCTCGCCACCTACACCGCGCTGCTCGTCGGCGACACCGCGATCCCCGTATGGCACGAGGGGCGCCGCGAGCTGCCGTTCGTGTTCGCGGGCGGAGCGATGGCGAGCGCGGGGTCGGCCGCGGCGATCGTGACGCCGGTCGCCGACGCCGGCCCGGCGCGGCGACTCGCGCTCCTGGGCTCGGCGCTCGAGCTCGGGACGGCCAAGCTCATGGAGCGCCGCCTCGGTGAGCTCGGGGAGCCGTACGGCGAGGGCTCGGTCCGGACGCTCAAGCGGGCGTCGCTCACACTGACCGCGGCGGGGGCGGGCCTGCTGTGGAGCGCCGGGCGCGGCAGCCGGCTCGCGGCCGTGGCCGGCGGGGCGGCCACGCTCGCCGGCGCGGCGTGCGAGCGCTGGGCGGTGTTCCGGGCCGGCTTCGCGTCGGCGCGTGACCCGAAGTACACGGTGAAGCCGCAGCGGCGGCGGCTCGAGCAGCATGCGGCCGGCGACCCGGCGGGAAGCGGGGGCGCGTGAGCGCACGGCCGACCCTGCTCGCGCTCGCAGCGCTCGCCTCCGTGGCGACCGCTTGCGGTCAGGTCACCTACAAGTCGACTCCCGAGTCCAGGGAGGAGGCCGCGTCCGCGGTCAGGACGTGGCTCGGCGCGTGCGCCACCGAGCGGGGCGAAGCGGTCCTCGAGCCGCTGCCCGGCCCGACCCGCGAGCTCGTGCTCACCGCGCGCGACGTCCGCTCGGGCTGCGAGCGGATCGCCGACCTCAGCGCCGTGCCGGAGCCGACGAGCGACGAGCTGCGCACGCTGTTCGAGGACACGAAGGTCGAGCACGTCGAGGTCGAGGGTGGCATCGGCGCAGCCACGCTGCGCGCGCCCGACGGCCGCACCTCCGAGCTCGACCTTCAGACCGACCGTGGCCGCTGGCTGCTCTCGAACCCGCCGCTCGCCTCCTCCTGAGCGGTCCGCGGGCAACGCGGCGGGGCGGCGAGGGTTCCGGCATACTGCTGCCGGGGTGGCCGGGGATGGAGGGAATCGGTGAGCGTCGGGAGAGCTGTGGCCGGTCGACCGGCCGACCCGCGGCGCGGCCGGTGGCGGCGCGTCGCGCCGCTGGCGAGCGCCGTGCTCGTCGCCCTGCTCGCCGGCTGCGGTCCGTTGTCGCCGCTCGGCCCGCAGAGCGAGCCGGCGCGGCGGATCTCCGTGCTGTGGTGGGTCATGCTCGCGGTCGCGGGGGTCGTGTTCGCGGGAGCTTGCGTGATGCTGGTGGCCGGCTGGGTTCGCCGCCGCGAGTGGGGCCTGCCCGTGCTCGGCGAGCGCCCGAGGCTGTTCGACGGCTCGGTCGTCGCGTTCGGGATCGTGATCCCGGTGATCACGCTGGTCGCGCTGTTCGCGTGGGCGAACGTCGGGATCGTCCAGGAGACCGACTCGCCGCCTCCGGACGCCGCCGGGATGAAGATCGAGGTCACGGGCAGCCAGTGGTGGTGGCAGGTTCGCTACCCGGGAACGCCGGCGGTCACCGCGAACGAGATCCACATCCCCGCGCGCACGCCGGTGACGATCGTCACCGAGGCCGAGGACGTGATCCACTCGTTCTGGATCCCGCGCCTCAACCGCAAGGTCGACTCGCTCCCGGGACACGCGAACCGCGTCGAGCTCTTCGCCGAGCGGCCGGGCGTCTACCGCGGGTCGTGCGCCGAGTTCTGCGGCCAGCAGCACGCCCGCATGGGCGTGTCGGTCCGGGCCGACCCACCGGAGCGCTTCCGCGCCTGGCTCGCCAGCATGAGCGCCCCGCGGCCAGCGCCCGCCACGCCGCTCGCCCGTCGGGGCGAGCAGGTCTTCATGTCGAAGCAGTGCGCGAGCTGCCACACGATCCGCGGAACGCCGGCGCGCGGGGAGGTCGGGCCGGACCTCACCCACCTCAAGACGCGCGCGACGCTCGCCGCGCTCACCATCCCCAACCGCCGCGGCTACCTCGCCGGTTGGGTGGTCGATCCGCAGGCCGTCAAGGAGGGCGCGAAGATGCCGGCGCTCGACCTGACCGGCCCCGAGCTCCAGGCGCTGCTCGCGTACCTCGAGAGCTTGAGGTAGAGGCACGTTCCCGGAGGCATCGACAGTGACGACCACCACCGCCCCGCCTCGCGCCGCCCAGCGCCGCCTCGACCGCCTCGAGCGCATCTGGGAGGAGCCCTCCGGCCTCGTCGGCTGGCTCACCACCGTCGACCACAAGCGGATCGGGATCCTCTACTTCTTCACATCGCTCGCCTTCTTCGTCGCGGGCGGGATCGAGGCGCTCCTCATCCGCACCCAGCTCCTCGCCCCGAACGGGACCGTGGTGTCGCCCGAGCTCTACAACCAGCTCATGACGATGCACGGGGTGACGATGATCTTCCTCGCC
>DATHAN010000171.1:0-7185 GCA_035296645.1 Thermoleophilaceae bacterium | reverse complement strand
GGTGGCGGTGCTCGTGACGAACCTGCTCGCCGGGGGCTGGGGCGGAATCGCGTGGCTGCGGCGTGAGCCGTCGATCGCCTTCTGGTACCTGCTGCGGGTCGCGCAGGCGGTCGTCGTCGTGCAGGTGATGATCGGGCTGCTGCTGCTCGGAGGCGGCCGGAGCGCCCCCGACGCCCTGCACGTGGTCTACGGCATCGCGCCGCTCGTGGTCGCCCTCGTCACCGAGGCGATGCGCGTGGGGGCGGGCCAGCGCGAGCTCTCCGGGGTGGGCGACTTCGAGGCGCTCGAGCGGCACGAGCAGGCGGTGCTCGCGCGCCGGGTCGTGCGCCGCGAGATGGGGATCATGGCGGTCGGCGCCCTGCTGATCGTGACGCTCGCGCTGCGGGCGGCGGGGACCGGCGGGCTGTTCTAGCGCCCGCGGCGATCGCGGTCGCCGAGTCGCCACGCCGCCGACTCGGGAGCGCCGCGCTCGGCCGGCAGGCCCACCTCCGGGGCGTAGACGAACAGCTCCGGCCGGCCCATCCGGACGAAGGCGAAGCACCAGCGCCGGGTTTCGCGGGGCCACAGGCGGACCGTGTCGGGCGCGGTCCGGCGACAGTCGCCGACGGGCTCGTAGATGCGGTCCGCCTCCTCGCCGCCGCGGAGAACGACGCTCGCGGCCTGGCTCGGCTGGTCGAGGTAGGGCTCGCGGCCCACGTTCCGCACGCTCAGGTCGATCGCAATCGACGGGCTGGCCGCAGCGGTCGCCGGCTGGCGCGAGAACCCCGTCGGGCGCACCTCGATCGTCGTGCGCGAGGTCCGCAGCCGCACCGTCTCGCCGAACGGGTGCACGTCGGGTCGGCGCGGGCCGGCGTCCGTGCCGGGCGCCACGTCGCCGTACTTCGTCGTCGTGTCGCCGCCGCCGAGAACGAGCACGATGACGAGCACGAGCACCGCGAGCACGGCGGCTCCGATGAGCAGACGCTTGCGCGTCGGCCGCAACGCCGAGGGCATGGGCGACTCTTAGCAGACCACCAGGCACCCCGCGCCGGCCTGGCGCGCGAGCCCGGCCGACCCGCCGGCGCGCTCACCTGCGCTTCGACGCCGCCTTCTGCTTGGTCCCGCCGGCCTGCTTGGCGCCGCCCTTGGCGCCCGAGCGTGAGCGACCCCCGCCCTTCCCGGAGCCGTTGCGGCTTCCCGAGCGAGCCTTCGCGCGCTCGCCCTTGGCGCGCTCGCCGTCGTCCTGGTCGTCGCCGGGCGCGGTCGCGACGGGCGCCGCGTCCTTGGCCTGGTCGATGCTCGCCTTGAGCGCCGCCATCAGGTCGGGGACCGGCTCGGCGGGCGGCGCCTCGGCGGGCACCGGCACCTCCTCGCCGGCGAGCTTACGCTCGATCAGGGCGAGCAGCTCGCGCTTGTGCTCGTTCTCGAACTCGTCCGGGTCGAAGGGGCGCGCGAGGCTGTCGACGAGCTGGGTCGCCATCGTGAGCTCCTGATCGGTCACCTCGACCTCGCGCACGCGGTCGCCGATCTCGTCCTTGGGGCGCACGTCCTCCGGGTAGAAGAGGAGCTCCGCGACGAGCGCGTCGCCGGCCGGGCGCAGGAGCACGACGTGCTCGCGGCTCGACATCACGATCTTGCCGAGGGCCGCCTTCCCGGTCTGCTTCATCGCCTCGACGAGCAGCGCGTAGGGCTTGTGCGCGCCCTCCGGCGGCTCGAGGTAGTAGGAGCGGTCGTAGTAGACGGGGTCGACCTCCTCGAGGTCGACGAACGCCACCAGGTCGATCGCGCGCCGCCGCTCGACGGCGACCGCCTCGAGCTCCTCGTCGCTCACCGGCAGGAACTGGTCCTTCGAGACCTCGTAGCCCTTGATCGTCTCCTCGCGCGGCACGACCTCCTCGCGCGCGGGCGAGAAGAGCTGCTGCCTGATCGGCTGGAGCGTCTGGCGGTCGAGCGTGCGGAACTTCGGGTCCGAGCGCTGGGTGGCGATCCCCACCGAGACGGGGATGTTCACCAGCCCGAACGAGATCGTGCCCTTCCAGATCGAGCGCATCGTGCGTCTCATTCTCTCAGACCGGCGATCGACCCTCGGGGTGCACGTCGACTTGCACGCCGTCGGCAGGGTCGGCGCTCAACGGCACCCGGTTCAGCTCCTCGAGCAGCTCTCGCAGCCGGTGCATCTTGGCTCGACCGAGACGCTCGCTCCAGCGCGCCTCGGCATCGGCGACCGCGGCGCGGGCCACGCGGATGGCGCGGCGCCCGAGGGCGGTCGTGCGCACGAGCTTGGCGCGGCGGTCGCTCGGGTCGGGGACGCGCTCGACGTAGCCGTGCGCTTCGAGGTGGGCGACGAGCTCGCCCATCGACTGCTTGGTCACCTGCGCCCGCGCGGCGAGGACGCTAACGCGCGTGCCGGCGTCGTCGAGGAACTGGAAGACGTTCCCGTGTGCCGCCCGGAGCTGCGAGTGACCACGCGCGGCCAGGTTTCGCTCGATGTCGTCGTTGAGCGCGAAGAAGGGCTCGCGCAGGAGGACGGCTAGGGGGGCGGGCGCCCGGCGAGCGGAGGTGTTGGGGAGTCGACTTGACTTAGACAGGACGCCTGTCTATAGTAGCGTTAGCAAAGGACAGGAGACCTGTCTAATCGAGGAGAGGCGGCAAGTGGTCGGTCTGAGATCGAGGCCCGAGCACTTCGCCGCCGTGTCCCGTTTGTCCGAGAGGAGATCTCATGACCGAAGAGCTCACCCGCCGCAACCCCCGCGAGGTGCTCGACGATCACCTGCGGCTCGCCCATGAGCTGAAGCTCGAGGAGGACATCGAGCGCAACGTCGCGGACGACTGCGTCGTGCTCCTCGGCCGTGGCGTGTTCCGCGGTCACGCCGGAGTTCGGCAGCTCGCCTACATGCTGGTCGACGAGGTCCCCTCCGGAGAATGGAACTACGTCAACACCATGGTCGAGGGACGAATGGCGTTCCTCGAGTGGACCGTCGATGCCGGTCCGCAGCAGGTTCGGGACGGCGCCGACTCCTTCCTCATCGAGGGCGGCAAGATCCAGGCACAGACGATCCATTACACCGTCGTCGACGAGCAGGGTCGGCTGATCGTTCGCGCCGACGGGACTCGGACGGAGCTCGCCGGTTGAGGCTGCGCAGCCAGGCGTAGCGCGAGCGGGCCCCGGGGAGGGAACCCGCGAGGGCTCGCGGCTAACATGCCCGCGGGTGAAGCGCCCCCGCATCGCCTCCTGCCTCGTACTCGCCGTGCTCGCCTTGGTCGCCGTCGCCGCCGCGAGCGGCTGCGGCGACACGATCGACGTCGCCCAGACCGACCCGCCCGAGATCAAGCGCGGTGCGCAGGTCTTCCAGGAGCGCTGCTCCGGCTGCCACACGATGGACGAGGCCGGCGCTCAGGGCTCGAAGCCCGACCGCGCGCCCACCCAGAGCGGCGAGCGGACGAACGGCCCGAACTTCAACCAGCGCACGGAGAGCCGCGATAACGTGCTGTTCGCCATCCGCAACGGCGGCTTCTCGGGCGCGATCATGCCGGCCAACATCGTGGTCGGACGGGACGCCGAGGACGTCGCGGCGTTCGTCGCCAAGTACGCCGGCAAGCCGCGCTGATCCGGACCCGGGGCGAGGCGCCGTTCTCGACCTGAGGAGCATCCGCCGCGACCCCGAGGCGGCGCGCGCGGCGCTCGCCCGGCGCGGGGAGGAGGTGGCCGAGGCGCTCGACGAGGTGCTCGCGCTCGACGCGCGCCGGCGCGAGCTGCTGCCCCAGCTCGAGGACCTGCGCGCCGAGCAGAACCGCGCGAGCGAGGAGATCGCCGAGGCCAAGCGTGCGGGCGGCGACGCCTCCGAGGCGATCGCCGCGATGCGCGCGGTGGCCGCGCGCGCGAAGGAGCTGCAGGGGGAGGTCGCCGCCATCGAGGAGCGGCTCGGGGGCGCGCTGGCGGTGGTCCCCAATCCGCCGGCGGCGTCGGCCCCCGACGAGGAGCACGTCCTCCGCGAGGTCGGCGACGCGGGCGCGCACGGGCGCGATCACCTCGAGCTGCTCGACGGGCTCGTCGACATGGAGGCGGGGGCGCGCGTGGCGGGCTCGCGCTTCGCCTACCTGCGCGGGCCGCTCGTCCTGCTCGAGCTCGCGCTCGTGCGCTTCGCCATCGACCGGCTCACGGAGCACGGCTTCGAGCCGGTCATCCCGCCCGTGCTCGTGCGCGAGGAGGCGATGTTCGGCACAGGCTTCCTCCCCGACACCGAGCAGCAGATCTATCGCGTTGGCGACGACGACATGTACCTGGTCGGCACCTCGGAGGTGCCGCTCGCCTCGCTGCACGCGGGCGAGATCCTCCCCGAGGACGAGCTGCCCCGCCGCTACGCCGGGTTCTCGACGTGCTTCCGCCGCGAGGCGGGCGCCGCCGGGCGCGACACGCGCGGGATCTTCCGGGTGCACCAGTTCGACAAGGTCGAGATGTTCGCGTTCGTGCGACCCGAGGACTCGGAGGCCGAGCACGAGCGGCTGCTCGCGATCGAGGAGGAGATCATGCAGGCGCTCGAGATCCCCTATCGCGTGGTGAGCATCCCCGCCTGGGACCTGGGTGCGTCGGCCGCCAAGAAGTACGACCTCGAGGCGTGGCTGCCGGGCCAGGGGGAGTTTCGCGAGCTGACCTCATGCTCGAACACGACCGACTTCCAGGCCCGCCGCCTCGACGCACGCATGCGGCCGGCGGAGGGTGGCTCTCCCCGCCACCTGCACACGCTCAACGGCACGGCGGTGGCGGTGGGGCGGACGATCATCGCGCTGGCCGAGAACGGGCAGCGCGACGACGGCACGATCCGGCTGCCCGAGGCGCTCGTCGCCTACGGCTCGCCCCCCACCATCGCCGCTTCGGGCTGACACTCGCGGCACCGCCGGCTCATGCCGGGCCGCCGGCGAGGGCGGGCTAGTCTGAGGGCAGCCGTGATCGTCATGCTGCGCGTGAAGAGCTGGGAGCCCGAGGCCTTCCGGCTGCTCGAGCTCATCGGCAGCGAGCTGCACGTCGAGGCCTATCCCCAGACCGCTGGGTTCGTCCCGATCTCGGTCGACCGCTCCCGCTACAAGGACGCCGAGGCCGACGTCGTGCGCGTGCTCGAGGCGAGCGGCATCCCCTGGCGCGACCACCTCGAGCTGCGGTGAGCGGCGGCCTCGGGGCGGACGACCACGATACCTTGTGCCGCGGCGCATGCGACCCCGGCTCGCGATCCTCACCATCCTCGCCGTGTCGTGCCTCACAGTGCCGATCGCCTGCGGCATCTCCGACGAGGAGCGTGTGAACGCCACGGTCAAGCGCTTCTACAGGGCCGCGGCCGAGGGCGACGGCAAGGAGGCGTGTGCTCAACTCACCCCGTCGGCACGCGGACTCGGAGGCGCCCCGCAGTGCGAGGCCGCGATCGAGCAGTTGGGCCAGCTCGGGGGCGCCGAGGCCAAGCGCCGGATCGCGAGCGTCGACGTGCGCAGGACCCGCGTCGACGGCGACCGCGCGACGACGCAGACCCAGGTTCCCGGCCAGACGCCGGTCGTGCTCACCCTTCGCAAGGTCGAGGGCGAGTGGAAGCTCGAGTCGATCGGGGCGCAGTTCGGTGCCTCGCTGGAGAGCGGCTAGCGCGGCCGCCGCGGCATTCGCCGTCCTGGTGCTTGCGGCGGAGGCGGCGACGGACGGGAGCGGCGCGGGCGTGGCGCGCGAGGGGGCGGCGGCACCCGGGCTGCCGGTGCTCGGGCGCACCTCGGGCCGCGCGCAACCATTAGCCCGTGTAGAGCCTCCGCTGGCCAGGAAGCGGCGCGCGCGCGGGACCCTCGCCGGCTTACCGACGCGGCTCGCCGGCTCGCCTCCCCTGCGATCCGATCCCGCCGGCACCTTCTTCGCCGCCGCCGGGCACGGCGTCCGCCGGCTATCCGCGACCCGCCCGGGGCGGAAGGTCGCTCTGATCTTCGACGACGGTCCCGGCCCGCGCACCCCCGCGGTCCTGCGCGAGCTGCGGCGCGCCGGCGCGCGCGCGACGTTCTTCGTACTCGGACGCGAGGTGGCGCGACGCCCGGCGGACGTGCGGCTCGTGCGCGACGCCGGTATGGAGCTCGGAAGCCACGGCTGGTCGCACGTGCCGATGAGCGGCCTCGATGCGCCCGCCCAGCGCCGCGAGGTGGCGCTGGCGGCAGCGACGCTTCAGGGCGCGGCGGGCCTCCGGCCGCGTCTCTTCCGGCCACCCGGCGTGTCCTGGGACGCCGGCACGGCGCGCGCCGTGTCGGCCGCCGGCGAGCTCGGGGTGCTCCACACGATCGAGACGAGCGATTGGCGGCGCCCCGGTCGGCAGGCGATCGTGCGCACCGCGGAGGGTGTTCGCGCCGGCGGCATCGTCGCCATGCACGACGCGGGTGGAGACCGGTCGCAGACCGTCGCGGCGATCCGTCCAATCGTGCGGGCGCTCCGCCGCCGCGGCCTCGCGTGCGTCACGGTCTCCGAGCTGCTCGGCGCGCCTCCTCCCGGTGCGTCGAGCTACGGGTTCGCCGAGCTCGAGCGCCGGCTCGCGGCTTCGCCGCGCTAGCCTCGATCGGGCCAGGAGGGGTGGCAGAGCGGTCGAACGCGGCTTGATGGTGAGCATGACGTCGAAGCAGGTCCCGGCGGCGAGCGCGAGGCTCTTCGAAGTGCCTTCCAGAGATGCTGCAACGACGAAGCACGTCCTCGGCCGCACTGCACGATCAGGATCACCGCTGTGTCGCGGCCCCCGGCCGGTCAGACAACGCAATCGACTTACTGAGCGGAGCGGTCGACTTACTGAGCGGAGCGGGAGGGATTCGAACCCCCGGGCCGTGTCATAACGGCCGGCTGCTTTCAAGGCAGCTGCAATCAGCCAGACTCTGCCACCGCTCCCAGCGATCAAGCGTTCGTAGGTTGACCGATCGCCTAGCGGGATAGCACGTTCGACCGAGGTACTCCTCTCCTTCGCGTCGTAGTAGAGCCAGTCGTAGGCGTCTTCGCCTCCTCGCTTGACGACCTATCCGGTTCGGGAGCCGAGTCGCCCTCGACCTTACGTCTCTCAGCGTCTATCAGCGGCGGGACGGCGCGTCGTTGGCCGGCACGGGATTCCGTTGGAAAGCGCGTCGGGGCACGCTACGGCGTTGTACACCGGCTTACGACTCACCGTCGACAAGTAGCGCCCGCGCAGTGACGCAGCGGCTGAAGCTCGT
>DATHAN010000170.1:0-3028 GCA_035296645.1 Thermoleophilaceae bacterium | reverse complement strand
TCGCCTCGGCCAGCGCGGTCATCACCCGCCCGGCCACGCCGGGCTCGTCCGGCACGCCGGTGAGCGTGACGCGCGCCTCCTCGGTCGAGTGGGTGACGGCGGTGACGAGCGGTCGCTCCATGGTCTCCTCCTCGCTCAGGATCCAGGTGCCGGGCCGGTCCTCGAAGCTCGACCGGCAATGGATCGGTACGCCGTGGTTGCGCGCGTACTCGACCGAGCGTAGCTGGAGCACCTTCGCCCCGGAGGCCGACATCTCGAGCATCTCCTCGAACGAGACGAACCCCAGCTTGCGCGCCTCGGGGACGATGCGCGGATCCGCGCTGAACACGCCGGCCACGTCGGTGTAGATCTCGCACGCGTCGGCGCCGAGCGCCGCGGCGAGGGCGACCGCGGTCGTGTCCGAGCCGCCACGCCCGAGCGTGGTGACGTCGGCGTCCGTCGAGACACCCTGGAAGCCCGCGACGAGCACGATCTTCCCGTCCTCGAGCGCGGCGTTGATGCGGTCGGCGCGTACGTCGAGGATCCGCGCCTTGGTGTGCGAGTTGTCGGTGACGATGCCCGCCTGGGAGCCGGTGAGCGAGATCGCCTCGTGGCCGAGGTCGTTGATCACCATCGCGGCGAGGGCGCACGAGATCCGCTCGCCGGTCGAGAGCAGCATGTCCATCTCGCGCGGTTGCGGGCGCTCGGAGACCTCGTAGGCCATCGACACGAGCGCGTCGGTCGTCTTGCCCCGCGCCGAGAGGACGGCGACCACGCGGCAGCCCTCCTCCTTGGCCTGGACGATGCGCCCGGCGGCCCGGCGCACGCGCTCGGCGTCGGCGACCGAGGTGCCTCCGAACTTCATCACGACCGTGCTCGCGTCGCGCGCACGCGCGGGGAGGACGCTTCGATCCGTCATCTGCCGCAGAATATCCTCCGGTCGTGACCGCACTGCGCCGCCTTCCCCGCTGGCTGACCGCCCCCCTCGAGTCGGCCCGCGAGCGCCTCGACGCGCTCGACGCCGCCGGGCGCCGCCGCCTCGTCGCCGCGGCCGTGGTTTTCGTCGCCGGTTTCGCCATCGCAGCTCTGCTCGTGGCGAGCGGGCCCTCGACCGCCGGCGAGAGCCGCCGCGACTCCTTTCTCGCCCGCCTCGTTCCCGCCCCCGAGCAGTTCGGCCGACGCGCCTCGCCCGAGGCGACGAGGGCGGCGCGCGGCATGTCGACGCGGGACAAGGTCGACCAGCTCATGCTGCTCGGCTTCGAGGGGACTGGGGCAGCCGGGATCGCCGAGCTGGCCGACCGCGGCGAGCCCGGTGGGGTCGCCGTCGCGGACGAGAACTACGTCGGCAAGCGCCAGCTCGATCGCCTGATCGAGCGCGCGCGCGCGCGCGCCCGCCGAGACGACAGGGTGCCGCCGATGTTCATGGTCTCCCAGGAGGGCGGCGAGCTGTCGGCGCTCGCCGACCTCCGGCCCAGGTTCGCGCCCGCCGACACCGCTTCGGTGGAGGAGGGCGCGAAGGAGGCGCTCGCCTCGGCCAGGCAGCTCAGGGCGATCGGGTTCGACGGGGTGCTCGGGCCGGTCCTCGACGTGGGCCCGCCCGAGGGCGGCCCGCTCGGCGTGCGCGTGTTCTCCGACGACGCGCGCGAGGTCGCGCGCTACGCGCGCGCGACCGTGTCGGCGTACGTCGGCGAGCGCCTGCTGTCTGCGCCGCTCCACTTCCCCGGGCTCGGCAATGCGGCCACCTCGACCGACGAGGGGCCGGCGCCGGTCGGGCAGACGATCGACGCGCTGCGGCGCACCGACCTGTTGCCGTTCCGGGTCGCGTTCGACGCGGGCGCGCAGGCGGTCGTCGTCGGGCACGGGCTGTACGGGACCGACGACTTCGCGGTGCCCGGCTCGCAGTCGCGATTCCTGCTGAACGACCTGCTGCGCCAGGAGCTCGGCTTCGAGGGCCTCGCCATCACCGATGACCTCGCGGCCGGCACGATCACCATCTCGCAGGGCTCGTCGGAGGCGGCGGTCGCGTCGATCGCCGCGGGTGCCGACATGGTGCGCCTGTCGGGACCGCCCGAGGAGCAGGAGCGAACGCGCGCGGCTCTGGTCGCCGCGGTGCGCTCGGGGCGGATCTCGCGCGCGCGCCTCGACGGGGCGGTGATGCGCGTGCTCGAGGCCAAGCGCGCGGCCGGCGTCCTGCCGCGCGTGCGCAGGGAGCGCGAGGAGCGCCGCGAGGAGCGGAGGCGAGCGGGCGGCCCCGGGGCCGGGCGTGGGCCGGACGCCACCCGCCGCGAGGGAAGGCCGCCCACGCCACGGGCGGGCGGGGCGCCGGCGCCGGCGCCCGCACGGCCGCGTCGCGAGCCCCGCTTGCCCAGCATCGACCGGCGCGAGGGACGGCCGCCAGGGCCGGGCGGCGACTGGCCTCCGGCGCCGCGGCCCGAGCGCATTCCGGGGATCGACCGGCGCGAGGGCCGGCCGCCCGGGCCCGGCGGTGTGCGCCAGCGCTCACCCCGCCCCCGGCGGCCAACCGGCGGGGTCCAAGGCCAGCCCGGTGGGTCCGTCCCGGGCGCGGGAGGGACGCGCGTCGTCCCGGACGGTGCCGGAGGGCCCTACGCGCCGGCGGCTCCGGAGACGCGTACCTACACGGTCCCGATCCCCTGAGGCGCGACCCGGCCTCCACGGGGCCGGCGCCCTCGCCTAGAGTGCCCGCCGTCCTCGCAGCGCCTTGCCCAGCGTGACCTCGTCGGCGTACTCGAGGTCGGCGCCCACCGGGAGCCCGCTCGCCAGGCGCGTGACCGCCACATCGGGCACTCGCTCGCGCAGCGCGTCGGCGATGTAGAGCGCCGTCGCCTCGCCGGTCGTCGTCGCGTTGGTGGCGACCACGACCTCGCGCACGCCGTCGCTCGACGCCCGGTCGATCAGCTCGGAGATGCGCAGGTCCTCCGGGTCGATGCCGTCGATCGGCGACAGGGCGCCGCCGAGCACGTGGTAGCGGCCGGGGAACTCGTGCGTGCGCTCGAGCGGGATCACGTCGCTCGGCTGCTCGACCACGCAG
>DATHAN010000169.1:0-4172 GCA_035296645.1 Thermoleophilaceae bacterium | reverse complement strand
GCGGTGACCGTCGCCCCGTCGCGCACGCGCACGCGACACGGCGGACCCTGGTCGACCGACTCCACGGGCGAGCGCTCGAAGACCTCGCCGCCCTCGGCGACGAGCGCCTCGGCGAGGCCGAGCAGGTAGCGGCGCGGGTGGGAGTCGGCCTGGTTCTCGAATCGCACGGCGGCGCTGATCGGGAACGGCAGGTCGGTGTCCTCGACGAGCGACGCGGGGAGTCCGACGCGCGCGGCGACCTCGACCTCCTGCTCGATCTGCGAGCGCTGGCTCGCATCCTCGGTGTAGGTGAGGTTCGGCTTGCGGCGCAGCCCGCAGTCGATCCCGAGCTCCTCGACGAGCGCGGCGGTGCGGGCGATCCCCGCCTCGTTCGCCTCGCCGTAGACGTGCGCCTTCTCGTCGCCGTGCTTCCGCGCGAGCGTCGCATAGGTCAGCCCGTGCAGCGAGCTGAGCTTCGCCGTCGTGTGGCCGGTCACCCCGCCGCACACCCGGCCCGCCTCGAGCACCGTCACGCGGGCGCCCTGACGCCTGAGGAGGAGCGCAGTGGTCACGCCGACCATGCCTGCCCCGATCACCACCACGTCGGCACGGTGGTCGCGGGTGGCGCGCGGGCGGTCGGGCGCCGGCGCCGTGGCTATCCACAGCGACTCGGTCCTCCCGGGCAGAGAGCGATCGGGGTCGGTCATGGCACCGGTACGGGCGGTGGAGCTTGGCTGCTCACGCGCGCTCGCGCCCAGTCAGCCGCGGCGCCCGCCGGCCGAGGTCGATGACGCGCCGGGCTGTCCGCCGGGCGCGCAGGGCGACGCGCGCGGCGTTGGCGCCCGGGGCCCCGTGCACGCCGCCGCCGGGGTGTGCCGCCGCCGAGGCGAGGTAGAGGTCCTTGATCGGCGTCTCGGGGCGGCCCAGTCCGGGCAGCGGGCGAAAGACGAGCTGCTGGTGGATCTGCGCCGTCCCGTTGTTGATCGCCCCGGCGACGAGGTTGGCGTCGCCCCGCTCGAGGGCCTGCGGGGTGGCGACGTTGCGCCCGCGGATGAGTTCCCGGAAACCTGGCGCGCGGGCCTCGACCTCGCGCTCGACGCGGTCGGCGAACAGCTCGGCGTCGGCCTCGCCCCAGTCCCCCGACAGCTCGCCGGCGGCGTCGCCCCGCGGGCGCCCCGGGACGTGCGTGTACGCCCAGAACGTCGCCTTGCCCTCGGGCGCGCGGTCGGGATCGAACGAGGCGTACTGCCCGGTGACGAGGAACGGGCGCGCGGAGACGCGTTGCATCTGGACGTGCGCGGCGTGCTCGGTCATGGCGTCCATGTCGTCGGCGACGTGAACGGTCGCGGCTGAGCGCGAGGGCTCGTGCTCCCACGGGACCGGTGCGTCGAGCGTCCAGTCGACCTTGAAGGTGCCGGTGTCCCACTCGAAGCGCCTGACGTCGTCGAGCACGTGGGCCGGGACCTCCTCGCGCGGGAGGAGGCCGAGGTACAGGGCGGGGGCGCTCACGCTGGCGAGGATCGCGCGGTCGGCCTCCACCTCGCGCCCATCCGCGGTGCGAGCCGCGGCGGCGCGCCCGCCGCGCACGACGATGCGGTCGACGCGCGAACCGCACTCGATGCGCCCGCCGCGCGCGATGAGTCGCCGGGCCAGCGCCTGAGTCAGCTCGCCGGCGCCTCCGCGCGGCGCGGGGAAGCCGCGCTCCTGCCCGAGGCAGGTGAGGAGCCACCCGTACAGCCCGCCCCCGGCCGACTCGGGCGTCAGGTCGGAGTGGAGCGTGTTCCCGGCGAGCAGGAGGCCGCCGCCCGCTCCGGAGAAAGTCTCGTCGGCGACCCGGCGCACCGGAAGCAGGGCGAAGCGGAGGAAGCGAACGAGGTCGCGGCCGCGCAGCCGCGCCGCCAGGCGCGCGCCCGCCGCGATCGGCGGAAACGGGGAGAAGAGGGCGTCGACGAGCTCGTCGCCGATCCGCTGCCACAGCCCGTACAGGCGGCGCCAGCCGTCGCCATCGCCGGGCGCGAACGCCTCGAGCGAGGCCGCGGTCTCGTCCGGGTCGAGCGTGACCGCCGCCCCGTCCCCGTCGCGCGTGGGGTGCGTGAAAACGGTATGGGCGCGGCGCCACTCGAGCCCGTGGCGCTCGAGCTCGAGCCCGCGCAGCACGGGCGAGGCGGCGGCCAGCGGGTAGAAGGCGCTGAACATGTCGTTGCGAAAGCCGGGCTCGACGAGCTCGGCGGTGCGCACGGCGCCGCCCACCTCGTCCTGCTCCTCGAGCACGGCGACCTCCCAGCCCCGGTCGGCGAGCAGGTTGGCGGCGACGAGCCCGTTGTGGCCGGCGCCGACTACGACCGCGTCAGGCACGGCGCGCGCGGACCCCGGTCTGGCTCATGGGCCTCGCCTTCCCGGGCGGAGAGAGGATCAACCCCGCCACTATGCTCGCCGGGGTGATCCGCGAGCGCCGACTTCGCCGTACTCGCCCCCGGCGGCATGGCCCGTAACGAGATCTCGATCGCCGCCCCGCCCGAGGACGTTTTCGCCGTCCTCCGCGACCCGCGCTCCTACAGCCGCTGGGTCGTCGGCTCGCGCGAGGTGCGCGCGAGCGACGAGGCGTGGCCCGAGCGCGGCACCGCCTTCGACCACACGGTCGGCACGGGTCCGTTCGGGCTCAAGGACCACACGGTGGTCGAGGAGGTCGACCCGCCGCACCTCCTGCGGCTCAAGGCCCGCGCGCGGCCGTTCCCGAGCGCGACCGTCACGCTGCGGCTCGCCCGCGAGGGCACCGGCACGCGCGTGACAATGATCGAGGACCCCGCGTTCCCGCTCGGGTCGATCGCGATCGGCCCGCTCGGGCACGCCGCGATCCGCGTCCGCAACGCCGAGTCGCTCAGGCGGCTGAAGCGGCTCGCCGAGGAGCGCGAGACGGTCCCCGGCGACGAGCTTCCGTCCCGGCGCACGCACGCGCCCGCACGCGACGCGCGCGCTGGTGGCGCGCGCCGCACCGCCGGCGCGACGACCAGGAACTGAGCTCGGGGTCGCCCAGGGCGCGCGCGGCTCAGCCGCTCGAGCCGCTCTCGCCCGAGTCGCCCGAGTCCTCCTCGTCGCCGTCGTCCTCGAGCTGGCTCTTGTCGACCTTCCCCTGCGGCTTGCGGGGGAGCTCGTCGAGGAACTCGATCTCGCGCGGGACCTTGAACTTGGCGAGGTTCTCCTTGATGTGGGACTTGAGGTCGTCCTCGGAGACCTGCCCCTCGCTGACGACGAAGGCCTTGAGGCGCTGGCCCCACTCCTCGTCGTCGACGCCGATGACCGCGGCCTCCTTCACCGAGTCGTGCCCCTCGAGCGTCGTCTCGACCTCCTCGGGGTACACGTTCTCGCCGCCTGAGACGATCATGTTGTCGGCGCGGCCCTCGACGAACAGGCGGCCCTGCTCGTCGAGGCGGCCGACGTCGCCGGTGGCCATGTGGCCGTCGACCATCTCCTCGCCGCCGCCACCCGTGTAGCCCTCGAACAGCATGCGGTTGCCGACGTAGATCTCGCCCGACTCGCCCGTCGGGACGTCGTTGCCGTCCTCGTCGATGATCTTGATCGAGGTGCCGGGCGGCGGAGGGCCGCTCGTGCCCGGCGCGGCGCGCATGTCCTCGGGCGTGGCGATCGCCGCCCACGCGACCTCCGTCGAGCCGTACAGGTTGTAGAGGTTGTCGCCGACCTCGTCCATCCACTGCTCGGCCAGGTCGCCGGACACCGCCCCGCCGCTCGCCGCGACCACGCGCAGCGACGAGGTGTCGTAGCCGCGGCGGGTCTCGTCGTCGAGCTCGAGGATGCGCTGCATCATGATCGGGACGATCACGAGCGCCGTCGCGTCGTTCTCGTCGACCACGGCCAGCGTCGCCTCGGGGTCGAAGCGCCGGCGCAGCACGTACGTCGAGGAGAGCAGGAGGCCGAGGTTGAACTGGAGGAAGCCCCACGCGTGGAAGAGCGGGGCCGCGAAGACCGTGGGCTCACGCGCGCGCAGCGGCATGCGCGAGAGCAGCGCGATGATCGGGTCGAGCGGATCGGGCTGACCGCGCGACGCGCCCTTGGGCGTTCCCGTGCTGCCCGAGGTGAGCAGGACGATCTTCCCGACGCGCCCCGGGGCCGGCACGTCGGAGTCGTCGTGGCCCTCGATCAGGTCCTCGAGCGTCGTGCGGTCGCCGCCGTCGCCG
>DATHAN010000168.1:0-4892 GCA_035296645.1 Thermoleophilaceae bacterium | reverse complement strand
CGCTGCCCGCCGCCCGCCCGGCGCTCGGAGCCGGCGCGCTGCTCGCCGCGCTGTACACGCTGTCCGACTTCGGCGTCGTGTCGCTCATGCGCCACGACGTCCTCACGCGCGCGATCTTCCAGCAGTACCGCTCGCTGTTCGACCGCACGCCGGCCGCGGTGCTGGGGCTGCTGCTCGTCGCCCTCACCGTGCTCGTGCTCGTGCTCGAGGCCCGGGCGCGCGGCCGCGCCTCGCCGCGGGCGGCGCCGGCCGCGCCGCGCCCGGCACCGGCCCTCCGGCTCGGCCGCTGGCGGGCTGCGGCGCTCGCCGGGTGCGCGACGGTGGTCGGGCTCGGGTCCGTGCTGCCGGTAGGCGTGCTCGCCTCGTGGGCCGCGCGCGCACCGGGGGAGGGAATCGACCTCGCCTCGGGACTGCTCGCCCCGGCGGCGGGCTCGCTGGGCGTCTCGGTGGCGGCCGCGGCGCTCGCCGTCGCCGCCGCCCTCCCGGTGGCGCTGCTCGCCGTGCGCTCGCCGCGGCGCTGGACGCACGCGCTCGAGCGGCTCACGTACGGCGCGAACGCGCTCCCCGGCGTGGTCGTCGCGCTCGCGCTCGTGTTCTTCGCCGCGCGCTACGCGGGGGCGGTGTACGGGACGCTCGCGGTCCCGCTCTTCGCCTACGTCGTACGCTTCCTTCCGCAGGCGCTGTCGGGCGCGCGGACGGCGCTCGCCGCGGTCAACCCGCGCCTCGAGGAGGCGGCGCGCGCGCTCGGGCGCGGGCCGCGCGCGGCGTTCGCCGCGGTGACCGTGCCGCTCGCCGCGCCCGGACTGCTCGCGGGCGCGGCGATCGTCTTCCTGAGCACGATGAAGGAGCTGCCGGTCACGCTGCTGCTACGGCCGATCGGCTTCGACACGCTCGCCACCGAGGTGTGGAGCGCGACGTCGGTCTCGTCGTACGCGCGCGCCGCGCCGGCGGCGCTCCTGCTCATGGCCGCGTCGGCTCTGATCGTGCTGCGGATGGTCGTGCGCCGCGACGGCCGGGGCGCCGAGGCCGAGGCGCTGGGGGCGGGATGAGTCGCGCCGGCTGGGCTATACCTCGCAGCGTGAGCCCGCCTGCAACACCCGAGGTTCCCGCGAGCGTCGAGGTTCGCGGGGTCGCCAAGGCCTTCGGGCCTGTCGAGGCGGCGTGCGGCGCGAGCCTCGCCGTGCGCCGCGGCGAGCTCTTCACCGTGCTCGGCCCGAGCGGGTGTGGCAAGACGACCCTTCTGCGGCTCATCGCCGGCTTCGAGCGCCCCGACGCGGGCGAGGTGCGCGTCGGCGGGCGGATCGTCGCCGGCGCCGGCGAATGGGTCCCCCCGGAGGGACGACGCATCGGGATGGTGTTCCAGGACTACGCGCTGTTCCCGCATCTGACCGTCGAGCGCAACGTCGCGTTCGGGCTGCCGCGCGGTGAGCGCGGGGGGCGCCGCGGAGCGGGGCCGCGCGCCCGCTCGGCGCTCGAGCTCGTCGGCCTTCAGCACAAGTCCGACCGCCTGCCGCACGACCTCTCGGGCGGCGAGCGCCAGCGCGTCGCGCTCGCCCGAGCGCTCGCGCCCGAGCCCGAGCTCGTGCTCCTCGACGAGCCGTTCTCGAGCCTCGACGCGACCCTGCGCGCCGACCTCCGCCGCGAGGTCGAGCTGATCCTGCGCGACGCCGAGGCGACCGCCATCCTCGTGACCCACGACCAGGAGGAGGCGCTGTCGCTCGGCGACCGGCTGGCGGTCATGCGCGGCGGGCGGCTCGTCCAGGTGGGCTGCCCGGAGGACGTCTACGCCCAACCCGCCGACCGCTGGGCGGCCAGCTTCCTCGGCGAGGTCAACGTGATCGCCGGCGTGCGGCGGTCGGGCGGAGCGGTCGAGACGTGGCTCGGCGTGTTCGACTCCGCGGGCGAGGGTGCGGGCCGCGTCCACCTTGCCGTCCGCCCCGAGCAGCTCGAGCTGCGTCCCGACCGCCACGGCAACGCCGAGGTCACCGAGCGCGAGTTCCGCGGCCACGACGTGCTCTACCGGCTGCGCCACGAGATCGGCGGCAACGTGCTGGTGCAGCTCCCGTCGCTCGAGCTGTACGAGGTAGGGGAGCGGGTGCAGGTGCGCCCGGCGGGGGCGGCGGTGGGCTCGATCGTCGACTAGGAGCGCGCCCCGGCCGCCGAACGACGGCCGCCCGCCCGAAGCTCAGGGCAGGGTCACGGTCAGCCGACCGCCGCCGTAGCCGTTGCGCGAGTCGCGGCCCTCGAACTGGACGCGACGCGCGCTGCGCGGCACGCGCACCCCGCCCTGGCGGCGCCAGAACGACCCGTGGCCGAGGTACGGGCGCGCCAGCCGTTTGACGGCGATGACCTCGCCGCCGGGCGTGAGCATGCGCCAGCCGGCCGCGTACCGGCTCGGCGAGGCGTACGGCGTGCGCAGCATGACCAAGAAGTCGTATGTCGCCTGAGCGGTGCGGATGGGATGCACGTTCTCGAGCGTGGGGAAGCGCTCGGAGAGCGAAGTCTCGGCGCGCGAGGCGCCCGCGGCGCGCTCGGGCGCCGGCCCGGCGGCCGGCTCCGGGGCCTCGCCGCAGGCCGCCGGGAGCACCGCCAGCGCGCTCGCCGCGACGGCGACCGCGACGAGGCGCCGCCCTCGTCTCACGCCGGTTGCTCGGACGCCTCGGGCCAAGAGGCGTCGCCGCTCGTCGCCCCGCGCAGCACCTTGAGGCTGAGGAGCGCGCACTTGCGGCGCGTGGGCGATACCTCGATCCCCAGGCGGTCGAGCACCCAATCGGCGCTCAGCTCGGGAACCTCCGCGACCGGCATTCCGATCAGGTCCTCCGACGCGATCGAGGCCGCGGCCTGGGAGATCGCGCACCCCTGGCCGTGGAAGCGCAGGTCGGCGATCCGACCCTCGTCGTCGACCACGAGGTGGACGCCCAGCTCGTCGCCGCACAGCGGATTGTGGTCGTGGAACTCGAGGTCGCGCGGCTCGAGCTCGCCGAAGTTGCGCGGGTTCTTGTAGTGGTCGAGGATGTTGTCGCGGTAGAGCTCGTCCATATACGAGGGAGGCTAGCCGCCGCCCCCGCCCGCGCCGCCCGAAGATGTGCCGGGTGAGTGGGCCTTCCGAGCGGGAGCCGATCGTCGTCGGCGTACGAAGACGGTCGCCGGCGCGGTGCGCGGAAGCGAGCG
Source organism: Thermoleophilaceae bacterium (assembly GCA_035296645.1). Lineage (GTDB taxonomy): Bacteria > Actinomycetota > Thermoleophilia > Solirubrobacterales > Thermoleophilaceae > JACCUC01. The sequence continues at coordinate 1,721 of DATHAN010000168.1, read as the reverse complement.
CGACGGCCGCGAGCGGGAGAGCGTGCTGGCCGGTGTCCGACGCCGAGCGCTACGACCTCGCGGCCGATCCGTTCGAGCTCAACAACCTGTCGCCGGCCGACCCGGAGACCCCCCAACACGAGACGGAGGCCGTGCTGCGCGGTCGCCTTGCGGCGCTCAGACGGTGCGCGGGCATCGAGGGGCGCGATCCGCCGCCACCCGGAGGGTATTTCCGCGAGTAGGCCGGCGGCGCGCGAGCGGGCCGGGTGGTGGTGCCTTCGCGCGCGCGCGGCTAGAGCCGGAACACGCTGCGTGCCGACTCGAGCGTGCCGACCAGCCGGTCGACGTCCTCGGGCTCGTTGTAGACGTGGAACGACGCGCGGGCAGTCGCCGGGACGCCTAGCCGGCGCATGAGCGGCTGGGCACAGTGGTGGCCTGCGCGGATGCACACGCCGTCGCGGTCGGCGATCTCGGCGACGTCGTGCGGATGGATTCCCTCGAGCACGAACGAGATCGCTCCGCCGCGGCGCTCGACGTCGCGTGGACCGAGCACGCGCACCCCGGGGACCGCGCCGAGCGCGTCGAGGGCGTAGGCGGTGAGCTCGCGCTCGTGGCCGCGCACGTCGGCCATCCCCACGCCCGCCAGGTAGTCGATCGCCGCGCCGAGGCCGACGCCCTCGGCCACGGGCGAGGTCCCGGCCTCGTACTTCCACGGCAGATCGTTCCAGGTCGAGCGCTCGTAGCCGACGTGAGAGATCATGTCGCCGCCGCCGAGGAAGGGCGGGAGGTCCTCGACCACCTCGCGGCGCGCATGGAGCACGCCGATCCCGGTCGGGCCGAGCGCCTTGTGGCCCGTCCACACGTAGAAGTCGCAGCCGATCTCGGCCACGTCGACCGGCATCTGCGGAACCGCCTGCGAGCCGTCGACGAGCGTGACCGCGCCGGCGGCGCGCGCACGGGCGCAGATCTCGTGCACCGGGTTGATCGTGCCGAGCACGTTCGACACGTGCACGGAGCCGACGAGCTTCACGCGCCCGCCAGCGAGCGCCGCGTCGAGCTCGTCGAGCGCCAGCTCGCCGTCGCCGGAGACCGGCAGCCAGCGGAGCGTCGCCCCGGTGGCCTCGCACGCGAGCTGCCACGGAACGATGTTCGAGTGGTGCTCCATCTCGGTGATCACCACCTCGTCGCCCGGGCCGAGCCGCGCGCTGCCCCACGCGTGCGCGACGAGGTTGATCGCCTCGGTCGCGTTCTTGGCGAAGATCGTCGTCGCGGGTTCCCAGCCGCAGAAGCGCGCCACCCGCTCGCGCGCACCCTCGTACAGGTCGGTCGCCTCCTGGGCGAGCCTGTACACGCCGCGGTGGATGTTCGCGTTCGAATTCTCGTAGTAGCGGGTCATCGCGTCGATCACCGCCTGAGGCTTCTGCGAGGTCGCCGCCGAGTCGAGGTAGGCGATCGGGCGCCCGTTCTCCTCACGGCGCAGGACGGGGAAGTCGGAGCGCAGGTCGAGCGGCGCGCGGGCGGCGGGCGCGGAGGCCGCGCCGTCCCGAGCGCCGCCGCCGTGGCGCGGCCCCGCCTCGGTCCGGCTGGCGGGCGTGGCCACCGCGCTCAGCCCCGCTCGGCGATGAACTCGACGACCTGGTCCTCGGCGGCCGCCAGCTTGCCGGCGATCGTCCGCCGCACGAGGTCCTCGAGCGCGGGATCCTCGAGCGCCTGCACGACCTCCTCGAAGTAGCCCTCGACGA
>DATHAN010000167.1:0-8122 GCA_035296645.1 Thermoleophilaceae bacterium | reverse complement strand
CGAGCGCGGCTTCCTCGAGGTCGAGACGCCGGTGCTCCAGCCGCTGTACGGCGGGGCGGCGGCGCGCCCCTTCACCACCCACCACAACCAGCTCGGGCGCGACCTGTATCTGCGCATCGCCACCGAGCTCTACCTCAAGCGCCTGATCGTGGGCGGCCTCGAGCGCGTGTACGAGCTCGGGAAGGACTTCCGCAACGAGGGAGTGTCGCCCAAGCACAACCCCGAGTTCACGATGCTCGAGTGGTACGAGGCGTACGCGGACTACGTGGACGCGGCGTCACGGCTCGAGGAGCTCGTGGCCTACATGGCCCGCGAGGTCGGCTACGCGGGGGAGATCGACTTCGCCCCGCCGTGGAGGCGCACCACCCTCCGTGCGGCGATCGAGGAACGCACCGGCGTCGACGTCCTCGCCGCCCGCGATCCCGGCGCACTCGTCGCCGCCGCAGGCGAGCGCGGCATCGAGCTCGACCCGAGCGAGACGTGGGCGCAGCTCGTCGACGACCTGCTGTCGAAGCATGTCGAGCCGCACCTCGAGCAGCCGACCTTCGTCTTCGACTACCCGCGCGAGCTATCGCCGTTCGCCAAGGCGCACCGCTCCGCGCCCCCCGAGCACGGGCTGGTCGAGCGCTTCGAGTCCTTCGCCGGCGGGATCGAGATCGCCAACGCGTTCACCGAGCTCAACGACCCCGATGACCAGCGCGCGCGCTTCGAGGAGCAGCGCCGCGAGTTCGCCTCGGGCGACGAGGAGGCGCAGCCCTATGACGACGACTTCGTCCGCGCGCTCGAGCACGGCATGCCGCCGACCGGCGGGCTCGGGCTTGGCGTCGACCGGCTGGTGATGGTGCTGTCGCGGCGGCGCTCGATCCGCGAGGTGGTGCTGTTCCCGGCGATGCGGTGACCGTATGGGGCGACTACGGTGGCGTTTGGTCGGCCATCGCCTGCGCGAGCTGCTCACGCGACTCGATCGCGAGCTTGGCGAACGCGTTGCTCAGGTGACCCTCGACCGTCCGCTGGGTCACGAACAGCTTCTGCGCGATCTCGCGGTTCGTCATCCCGTCGCTCGCCATGGCGGCGACGCGGCGCTCGCTCGCCGTCAAGGCGTCGCGCCCGCTCGTGGCGAGGCGGCGTGGACGTGCGCCGGCGGCGACGAGCTCTTCGCGTGCGTGCTCGGCGAGCGTGCGCGCGCCACGGCGGTGCGCGAGGTCCATTCCCTCCCCGAGTGGCCGTCGCGCCTCGGCTCGGCGGCCGGACCGGCGGAGCGCCGCGCCAAGCTCGACGAGCGAGCGCGCATGCTCGACCTCGGCGTCGGCGGTCGCGAGCACGTCGACCGACTACTCGAGAGCATCAAGCGCTCGACGATCCCGCTCGACGCCGCCGATCACACGCAGCGCCGGGGCCAGCCACCGCGCGACCCCGAAGCTCCGCGCGAGCTGGACCTGGTCCTCGGCGAGCGCGCGCGCCTCGGAGCGCCGGTCGACGGCGAGGTTCGCAAGGGCCGCGGGCGAGCGCCAGTCGACCGCGCAGGCGATCCCCGGGTTCTCGCCCCAGCCGAGCTCGAACCGCCTGCAGAGGGCGAGCCGGTCCAGCGCCCCTTCTCCGTCTCCGCGAGCGAGAGCGAGCTCGGCCTCCTTGACGTGGAGGAGCTGCACGAACCCGAAGTCGTCGTCGTTCCCGAAGACCTCGAAACGGCGCGAGCACCGACCTCGCCTCGTCGAGCTCCCCGCGCTCGAGCAGCACGCCGGACAGGACCGCGGCGGCGAGCGGATTGAAGACGGCCCAAGAGGCTTCGGTCGCGAGCTCGAGGCACGTCCGCGCGTCGGCTTCGGCGCCGCGGAGGTTGCCTCGCAGGTATCGCCGCCAGGATCGCATCGCGGAGGCCATCGCGACCCGCGTGCCTGCGCCGACCCCAAGATTCCGTCGACCGCGCGCTCCGACTCCTCGCAGCGGCCGGTGACCCATAGCGCCTCGGTCGCATCGGAGCGGTCCTTCCACAGAACCGGGTCGGCGAGCGCGCGCCTGGCCAGCGCGGTGGCCGCCTCGGCGTCGGCGGCGTCGCCGACCGCGCGGTCGAAGGCGAGCGCCGGAAGCAGGAAGCGGGCTTGCTCGGGCGGCAGGCGATCGAGTCGGTCGGGGGCCGTCACCAGCCGCTCGCGCAGCCGCTGCCTTCCGCGAACGGCCGTCGTCCCGAACAGGAGCAGCTGCCCCTCGATGCGTCCGGCGAGCTCGGGGCTCGACTCGGGGAGGCCGTCGAGCGCCGTCTCGAGCACGTCGGCGCCGGCGACGAGATCACCGGCGATGAGCAGGGAGCGCGGCTCCGTCCCCCAGGACGGCGACCGCCCGGGCGACCTCCACCGCGCCCGCGACCTGTCCGACCCGACCGAGCACGGCCGCCGGGATGGAGCTCGGCCCGAGCCGTCCGACGCTCGCGGCGTCGAGCCGGTCGCCGACCTCCTCCCGGCGCGCGAGCTCGCGCAGCAGCTCGTGCAAGAGGAAGGGTTTCCGCCGGTCGTCTCCCGACACGCGTGGCATAGCCCGTCGCTCGCCTCACCGCGCAGGCGATCTCCGACGAGGGAGCGGACGGCCTCGCGGCTCAGCGGCCTGAGCTCGATCCGCTCGCTCGCCTGGCGGGCGAGCGACGGTGCCGATTCGAGCTCCACCGTGCCGCGCTGCTCGCGTGCTGCGACCGCCACTCCGACCGCGACCCCCTCGAGTCGCGGCGCCAGGAACTCGAGGAAGCGCCCCGACGGCCGATCGACCCACTGGGCGTCGTCGATGGCGACCAAGACTGGCCGGCGATCCGCGAGATTCGCCAAGAGCCAGTAGAGGCCGTGGAGAACTCCGTACGATGGGTCCTCGGTCAGTGGCGTATCGTCGCCTTGGCCCGCGAGCAGCGGCTCTGCGAGCCGGGCCGCGCCGCTGATGAGCCGCTCGCGCTCGTCGCCGCCGAGTGCTCGCACCACCGGGTCGAGCAACTGGTGGACGATCCCGAAGCCGAAGCTCCGCTCGAGCTCGGTACCGCGCGCGGCGAGCACGGCGAGACCTCGGTCCGCGGCTCGGCGCCGCGCATCCTCGAGCAGGCGCTCTTTCCCATGCCAGGCGCGCCGGCGATCACGGCAAGCCGCCCCGAGCCTCGTTCGGCGTCGCCCAGGAGGAGGTCCAGGCGGGCGATCTCGTCCGCCCGCTCGAGCAGCGGCTCGACGCCGGGCCGGGGCGCCTCCGCGACGGACTCGGGCGCCCCCGGACACTTGTGGCCGGCGCTCGCTCGTGTTTCACCGCACGCTCAATTATCTCGGTTCCTGCCGCACGATCACCGGCGGCTCGGGCGTGGTCATCGAGGGAGGCACCGGCTGGAGCGAGCGCGTGCTCGACGTCGTCGGCGCCTCGACCGCGGCGAACAGCACCGACGCCACCATCACCGACACGACCATCCGCAAGGGCAACGCAACCGTCGGCGGAGCCCAGAGCACTTGGGGCGGCGGGATTCGCGTCAACGGGGCCGCCACCGTCGCGAACGGCGCCTCGCTCACCCTTCGCCGGAGCACCGTCACCGACAATGTCGCGGTTGCGACCGGCGGCGGTATCAGGGACGAGTTCAGAGCGACGTAACCCTCGAAGACTCCGTCGTGAGCAACAACAAGGCCGGGAACGGCATCAACGGCGGGGGCGGCGGCATCGTCAGCACCGGCTCCCTGACGCTCACCGACACCACCGTGTCGGCAACGAAGGCGTCGATCTCGGCGGCGGGATCCAGGGCTTCAAGCGGCTCACCCTCACCGACAGCCGGGTCACCGGGAACAAGGTCACGAGCTCCGGGTCGAACACGAACGGCGGCGGTATCTACTTCGGCGCCTTCAACACCGGTTCCGAGGTCACGATCAGGGGGAGCACGGTCAGCGGCAACACCGCGGAGGACGGTGGGTCGGGCTCCGGGCTGGGAGGCGGCATCTACGTGGACTCGGGTCCACTGACCCTCGAGAACAGCACGGTGAGCGCCAACACGGCCGAGAACGGCAGCACCCTTGATGCCGACAGCGACGGCGGCGGCATCTACAACCTCGGCGGCACGGTCACCATGTCCAACACCACGGTCGCGTCCAACACCGCCGGCGCGTCCGGGACGGGCGGCGCCGGTGGCGGGGTCTTCACCCACTCGCTCGGCTCGACGAGCTTCGCCAACACGATCATCGCCCGCAACAGCGCCGACCTCGAGCGGGACCTCGCGGGTGGGTTCACGAGCAACGGACACAACCTCGTCGGGAGCACCGGGGCGTCGGTCGGCTGGGCCTCGACCGACAAGCGCAACGTCGACCCGCTCCTCGGCCCGCTGGCCTCGAACGGCGGCTCCACCCAGACGCACGCCCTCCTGACCGGAAGCCCGGCGATCGACGCGGGCAACCCCGGCCACGCCGGGCTCCGGGGGGTCGGCCTGCCAAGCCACCGACCAGCGCGGCCAGACGCGTCCCAAGGACGGCGACGCGAACGGCTCCGCCGTGTGCGCCGACATGGGCGCGTTCGAGAAGGTTCCCGGCACCCCGCCGAACACGACGATCACCGGAGGGCCCACCGGACGCGTCCGCTCGACGAGCGCGACGTTCTCGTTCACCTCGTCGGCGGCCGGCTCCCGCTTCGAGTGCCGCCGCGACGGCGGGCCGTGGGGAGCGTGCACCTCCTCGAAGACCTACTCGGGCCTGACCTAGGGCTCGCACTCCTTCGACGTCGCCGCGAGCAACGCGGCGGGCGACCGCGACCCCACGCCGGCGCGACGCACCTGGATCGTCGACACGGTCGCGCCGCGCGTCGTCGCGCTCAGCCCCGCCAACGGCGCCACCGGCGTCCCGCCGTCGGCCAACGTGCTCGCGACCTTCTCGGAGGCCATGCGCCCGTCGACGATCACCGGCTCGACGTTCAGGCTCGTCCGGCACGGGACGACGTCGCCGCTAGCCGCCACGGTCACCTACGACGCCGCCGGCCGGCGGGCGAAGCTCGACCCCTCGAGCCCCATCAGGCGCGGCGCGCTCTATCGGGCGACCGTCACCACCGGCGTCCGCGACCTCGCCGGCAACCCGATGTCGACCAGCCGGACGTGGTCGTTCCGGATCAGGCCGGAGCGCTCGCTCGCATCCGTCTTCCGCCGCGTCCCGCCGGCGCGGCGCTCGTTAGAGGCACCACCGAAAGGATCAACCATGCTCTCCGAGCTCCCTTTCCCTCGCCCGCGGCACGGCACGGTCGTCGCGTACCTGGCGCTCTTCGTCGCGCTGGGCGGGACCGCTTATGCTGCGGCGACGATCGGCAGCGCGCAGGTAATCGACGACTCGCTGCGGAGCGTCGACCTCAAGGACAACGCCGCGGTCCTGAGCCGCGACGTGGTCAACGACACGGTCACCGGCGGCGGGCTCGCGGGCGCCGACGTGAGGAACAACTCGCTGACCTCGACTGACGTCGCGGGGCTCACCGGCGCGGACGTCACGGACAACTCGCTCACGGGAGCGGACATCAACGAGAGCACGCTGCAGGGCTTTCTGAGGGATACCCGCGAGACGCGGATCAACGCCTCAATGGCCGAGTGGGTCAAGACAAACCCGGCGTCGCCCGTCACGGCAAACCAGCAGCCCGGCGGCACGTACTTCCAAAGCCCCGGCACCGAGAAGTTGGTAATCGCGTCCGCGCCTGATCTACCGAGCACCGTGGCCGGAAAGCCGCTGAAGCTCGTCGGGTGAACGCGTGCTACGAAACGATCACCGACACGATCGTCGACCAGGTTCAGATCGAGGTCGCGCGGGAGATGGAAGCGCGAGCACGTCTATGCCCATGAACCAGGACACGAACTTCACGGACGACGCCTGTCGAGACTTCCTGCTCCCGACGCCCCTGGCGCTCGACCCCCAGGATGTCGTCTGGTTCAACTATGTGGTCGACTTCCCCGGATCGAACGACGTGTTCCACGCCAAGCGCGCGTCGTTCATCCTGAAGCCCTAGCTTCGTCTCGCCCGAGGGGGCTCGCGACCGGGAGCCCGCGCCGGTCGGAGGCCCAAACCGCCTCGACCCCCGTTGGTAGACTGACCCTCGGGCGATCGGGTACCAGACGCTCATCTCCCATCGGACCCGCGCCGATAGGTAGGTGAGTGATCCGGGCATCCCCTCGACCCCGGATCGACGAAGAAGGGAACCAGCCGTGTTTGAGCGCTTCACCGAACGGGCCCGTCAGGTGGTGGTCCTCGCTCAAGAGGAAGCACGCATTCTGAAGCACAACTACATCGGCACGGAGCACATCCTCCTCGGACTCCTGCGGGAGGAGGAGGGGCTCGCCGCGCGCGTTCTCGAGTCGCTCGACATCACGGTGGAGCGCGTGCGCGCTCAGGTCGTCCGGATCGTCGGCTCGGGCGAGGAGGTCACCTCCGGCCAGATCCCGTTCACCCCGCGCGCCAAGAAGGTGCTCGAGCTCGCCCTACGCGAGGCGCTCTCGCTCGGCCACAACTACATCGGCACCGAGCACATCCTGCTGGGACTCGTGCGCGAGAACGAGGGCGTCGCCGCTCGCATCCTGCTCGACTTCGACGCCGACTCCGAGAAGATCCGCAACGAGGTCATCCGCATGCTGTCGGGGCCGGGCGGGCGCCGCCAGGGCCAGGGGCAGGGCCAGCAGGGCGAGGGCAAGAAGTCCTCGAAGCTGCTCGACCAGTTCGGCCGCAACCTCACGCGCCTGGCGGGCGAGGGCAAGCTCGACCCGGTGGTCGGACGCGAGATCGAGGTCGAGCGGATCATGCAGATCCTCTCGCGCCGCACGAAGAACAACCCGGTCCTGATCGGCGAGCCGGGCGTCGGCAAGACCGCCGTCGTCGAGGGTCTCGCCCAGCGCATCACGAGCGGCGAGGTTCCCGAGATCCTCAAGGACAAGCAGATCTACACGCTCGATCTGGCCGCGCTCGTGGCCGGCTCGAAGTACCGCGGCGAGTTCGAGGAGCGCCTCAAGAAGGTGATGAAGGAGATCACCCAGCGCGGCGACATCATCCTGTTCATTGACGAGCTGCACAACCTCGTCGGCGCGGGCGCCGCCGAGGGCGCGATCGACGCCGCCTCGATCCTCAAGCCGGCGCTCGCCCGCGGCGAGCTCCAGACCATCGGCGCGACCACGCTCGACGAGTACCGCAAGTACCTCGAGCGCGACGCGGCGCTCGAGCGGCGCTTCCAGCAGATCAAGGTCGACCAGCCCTCGATCGAGGAGACCGAGCAGATCCTCAAGGGCCTGCGCGACCGCTACGAGTCGCACCACAAGATCGAGATCTCCGACGAGGCGCTGCACGCCGCGGCCGAGCTCGCCGATCGATACGTCTCCGACCGCTTCCTTCCCGACAAGGCGATCGACCTCGTCGACGAGGCCGCCTCGCGCATGCGCATCAAGTCGATGACCTCGCCGCCCGTCTATCGCGAGCTCGAGGACGAGATCGAGGGGACGCGGCGCCAGAAGGAGCAGGCGATCGAGGCCCAGGAGTTCGAGAAGGCCGCCAACCTGCGCGATCAGGAGCGCCGGCTGACGGCCAAGAAGCGCGAGCTCGAGGAGGAGTGGCGCTCGGGCGAGTCCTCGGAGCGCCCGAAGCTCGGCGAGGAGGAGATCGCCGACATCGTCTCGATGTGGACGGGCATCCCCGTGTTCAAGCTCACCGAGGCCGAGACCCAGAAGCTGATCCGCATGGAGGACGAGCTCCACAAGCGGGTGATCGGCCAGCAGCCGGCGATCGAGGCCGTCTCGAAGGCGATCCGCCGCTCGCGCGCGGGGCTCAAGGACCCGAAGCGCCCGACCGGCTCGTTCATCTTCCTCGGTCCGTCCGGCGTGGGGAAGACCGAGCTCGGGCGCACGCTCGCCGAGTTCCTGTTCGGCGACGAGGACGCGATGGTGCGGATCGACATGTCGGAGTACATGGAGAAGCACTCCGTGTCGCGGCTCGTCGGCTCGCCGCCGGGCTACATCGGCTACGACGAGGGCGGCCAGCTCACCGAGGCCGTGCGGCGCAAGCCGTACTCGGTGCTGCTCCTCGACGAGATCGAGAAGGCCCACCCCGACGTGTTCAACATCCTGCTCCAGATCCTGGAGGACGGGCGCCTGACCGACGCGCAGGGGCGGACG